>JAUWMS010000152.1 GCA_030613045.1 Candidatus Latescibacterota bacterium
AAGGGAGCCGCACGGCGATCTGACGCCGAGGTCAACAACGGCGCTAAAAGAACTTAACCGGATCCCCTACCGGATCGACCTGGCCGGCGGCTGGTTGGCCCCGCCGTCCGTGTCGGAAAAGCACCCTGGGGCTGTGATCACCATTTCCCTTGAACCGACCATTGAGTTCAACGAGCGCAGCGGAATGGCCTCCAGCACGCGGCAAAAGGCCATTGAAATGTGGGGCCCGAGGTTGCCTGTCGGAGACCTGGAGAAATTGGCCAAAATGCTGTTCTGTTACGACAACCCACCGGGCACCGAATATATTTCCGGCGCGCAGGACTCGATCGGGATTGTATATCCGGGGCTGGCCAGATCCTGTTATGAGGGGGTTTACTGGCCCACCCGGATCGATCATGTGCGGGATGAAACGGTCCTGCAGTTTATCGAACAATCGTTTTATTTGAAGCCGCTCGGACCAAGGCATGCCGATTTCGACGTGCTCAGCAACACCCGAATCACGGAAGTTGGGGCCAGCGCGCTGGCAAAGGCGACGGACAACTGCTGGCAGGCGATATTGGGGAAGGATGTTCATGGGGTTGGCCGGTCTGTCAGGCAGGCTTTTGAAGCCCAGGTCGCTATGTATCCGAATATGATGAACGACATGGTGCGGGAACTGATCCATCAGTTTGAAGACACGGCTTTGGGGTGGAAACTGTCCGGGGCAGGTGGGGGCGGATATTTGATTCTGGTGTCGGAAGAGCCGATTGACAATGCCGTTCGGGTCTTGATTCGGAGGGAATAGTATGGGCGCCGACGGACGATGGGGAATAACGATTGCACATACAATACCTCTATGATTGTTTTTCTAATAGGTAACCGTATCCATCCAATCCAGCTGAAACGGATACTAATTCAGCAATGGTATCCCGGAGGCTCATTTTTGGACAATGAGCGAACCTGGTGTTGTAAAGTACGGATTTTAGTTGAGTTGGAGGCGGATTATGCAGAAAGCTTTTGAAGAAATACGAAACGGCATAGTGCTCGCAGAATTGGGCGGGTATGGAGATGGGCCGTACTGCGCAAAGCACGGGGCAGGAGCAGCGCTTGTCATGCTCGGCACCTATATTGTGGATGCCGGGGATTCCGTCCCTTATCCTGCGTACTTTGTATTCAAACCCGGACGCTCGAGCTATGCCGGGTACCTGGAAGAGCATATAGTTGCCGCGCGATCCAGCGGAGCCCAAGTCGGTGTCAGTGTCGTAAGCGTCCATATCTCAGACACGGTGGATTTCCTCAAAGCCGCCGAGGAGGCCGGAGCGGATTACGTGTCTCTCTGTGCGCACTCGACGATGGAGATGTTTGTCCGCGCCCGCGTGGGGGCTGCTCTGTGTCACCGCCAAAATTGGGATCGGCTGCGGAAATGGGCCGCCGCGATTCTTGAGGCGGTTCACATTCCCGTGATTTTCAAGATCGGAGCCTCCGACACGTCGGATACCATAGGGGCGGTGGAGGCACTCGATGCCGTCGGTATCCCGATCGTGCACGTCAACGTGGGCAATACAGATGCGGGGGGCGAGGGATTGGCGATATTAGAACAGATTTCCGGAAAATGTTCGTTGCTGATCGCAGGCGGCGGTGTGACGGACATCGAAGGAGCACGGAGGGTGCTGAGCGCCGGGGCGGATTGCGTGGCCATCGGAACGGCGGCTATGAAACAACCCGACCTGTGCGGTCGCATCCAGCGTCTGCTGAGAAATTAGTGAGGCTTCTGCGGAGCCGTTTGAAAATTTCGGACTGAAAACCGCGGACAACAGTCCCTTCGGAAAGGAGACGATCATGGATTTCGACGATTTTGGATCGGGGTTTTACGGATATGACACGCGCTTCTACGGCATGGAATTCACGTATTCCTCGTTCAAGGGGATGCCGTATCAGCAATTGGGGAACTCCGGGCTGCAGGTCTCCCGGATGGGACTGGGCACCTGGAAGATGGGCTATCCGGAGCGCGGAGATGGGGCGCGCGTGGACCGGGGGAAGTCCCTCGCCATTCTGGATCGGGCCTTGGAGCTTGGGGTGACGTTTTGGGATACGGCCAACCGCTACAACGCTTCCTCCGGGAATTCGGAGCGTGTGATCGGGGAGTGGTTCGCGGCGCATCCGGGGGAGCGGCGGAACATCGTCCTGGCCACCAAGTGCTACGGAGCGATGGATGGGATCACGCCCAATCACTGCGGGCTTTCCAGGGCCAATATCCTGGACTCGGTCGCGGCCTCGCTGGATCGCCTGCAACTGGATCACGTGGATCTTTTGCTTTTTCACAGCTACGACGACCAGACGCCCATAGAGGAATCCTTGGGGGCTGTGGCAACGTTGATGGCGAAAGATCAAGTCCGCTATTTCGGAGTTTCCAATTTCACGGTGGAGCAGTTGGCGCGTTATCGGGAGGTGGCCGAAAAGCACCGGCTGCCCTTGGTGCAGGCGGTGGAAAATCGCTTCGATCCGTTATCGGGAGAGGCGGATTCCAGCAAAGGCGTGCTGGCCTATTGCGCGGAGCATGGCCTGTCCTTCCTTCCGTATAGTCCGTTGAAGCGGGGGTTTTTGACCAATCGCTATCTCGAAGGGAAACAGGTCGGCGCAGGAGATCGCCTGGTGGACGAGGGCGCATTGGAAGCGATGACGCAGGGCAAGGTGTACGAGACCCTCGCCCGGTTGGATCAGTTGGCGCAGGAGGAGGGTCTCACCATCGCCCAGCTTAGTCTCGCTTATACGGCGCAGCTTCCGGGTATGGGGTCCCCGATTCCGTCCGCCTCCTCAGTAGCGCAATTGGAGGAGAACGCCCGGGCCGGTGTGATCCAGTTAAAAGAGGAGACGTTGAAGGAACTGCGTACGTTGTTTGTCACATAGGATAAGGAAAGGTTGAGGTTAAGGTTAAGAAGTGCGGGGCTCGACCTCAATCTCAACCTCAACCTTCCGGGAAAGGAGGGATACGACCATGAAGCACGCACTTTGGGTAGGATGCGGAATCCTGATCGGCCTCTTCTCCACCTCGTCCATGGCGGATGAGAAAGAGCCGATGGGCAGCGTTACTTTTATGATCGGAGACGTGGACATTCAGGAGTGCGGAAAAACCGGGTGGGCTGACGCCGAATTGGAGCAGTCCACGTACGAGAAGGATAAGGTCAAAACGCAGGAGGAATCCCGGTGTGAAGTCACGCTGACGGATGAGAAGATTCTGCGGATCGGCGAAAAGACCGTCTTCGAGATCCTGCGCGAGCCGGATGGGAACACGAAGGTCGGCGTAAAATCGGGCAAGGTGTGGATGAATATCCGTTCCCTCGTGGAAAAGGAGCAATTCGAGGTGGCGACTCCCACGGCCGTGGCCGCGATACGGGGCACGGTGTACCGGCTTTCCTGCGATACGACTTATTCGAGCTACCGGGTCTATGAAGGAAGCGTCGCTGTAACGCCCTTTAAGGAGGACGGAAAGACCTTAGAGGATTCCACCTTTACCGTGAACGCCGGGGAGGAGTTCACCGTAGTCAAAGATTTCGAGGAGTATAAGCGTCAGCAAAAAGAGGCCTTGGAGAAATTCAGAAAGAGCGAGGAAGAGCAACTCGAGGAGTTCAGGCGGCAGCAGCGGGAGGGATTCAAGGAGTTCAAACAAAAAGAGGAAGAAGCCTTCCAAAAGTTCAAATCCCTTCACATCGAGTTGAAGTCCTTCGACAAGGAGAAGGACCGGAAGCTGGATTGGGTGAAATGGAATCTGGAGCGGGATAATAAGTTGGAACGCTGAGTCATATAAACCGGTGGGGAAGTGCTCGCGTTTGGTGCCGGTGAATCCGGAGATGCGTAAAACGTAAAACGTGAAGCGTGAAACGTAGGTCAACTTGTCTCCACGCCCCTGCTTGAGCACGCAACGAATTTTTTTCCATCCCCAAAAATCCAAACGCATTTGGGAGCCCCTCATGAAACTTTACGCGCCCCCCGGTCTCTGGCTGAACGATCCGAAAGTGGTTTATCTCAACGGCGCGTATCACTTGTTCCACATTCAGGGTCGGCGCGTGGTGCCGTGGAATCCCGAGGAAAAGACGTATGGCCACGCAGTGTCGAAGAATCTGATTGAGTGGCAGCGTTTGCCGCGCGCGCTCGAACGAGGGCGAAACGGTGCGTGGGATGATTTCGCGATCTGGACGATGGATGTGTGCGAAAAGGACGGCACGTTATATATGCTCTACACGGGGCTCTCTAAGAAGGATGGGGGCCGCGTTCAGCGCATTGGGCTGGCGACTTCGAAGGAGTTGATTCATTGGGAGAAGCATCCCGCCAATCCGGTGCTGGTTGCGGATCCGAGGTATTATGAGAGCGATTACCGGAACGCGCCCGGATACGGCCACGTGGCCTGGCGCGATCCCGCGACGTATCACGATCCCCGGGCCGGCTGGACGTACACGTTTATTACGGCGCGCACGAACAAGGGGCCTGGAAAGACCAGGGGCTGTGTAGGCTTGGCCCGATCCCGCGACATGGTGCACTGGGAGGTCTTGCCTCCGGCATACGCGCCGGGGAGGTTTGTATATCACGAGGTTCCGCAAGTCGTGAAGGTGGGGGAGCGTTTCGTCATGCTCTTCTCTGCAAAGCTCCCTGAGAATCCGAACGTGCGTTATACCTACCACCTCACGTCCGACCATCCGCTCCGATGGGATCATGCGGCAAAACCCGAGCCCCTCATCGGCGGGCCCGATGGGTTGGAATACTCCGGCTGTCTCGTGAAGACCGGCAGTCGGTGCGATCTGGTGCATCTTTGCTACGAGTGGCTCGCGCGGCATCCGGATCATCCGCGGGTTCGTGGGCGCATCTCGCAAACCTTGCGATTCCGTCGGCTTGGCGGATTGCCGACGGCGCCGTCATCCGTTGCACAACCGGCGGAAATGGGTTCTTCCGGCTCGGACGCACGGACGATGTCTCGATTTCAGCGCGCATAGATACGGCGGGATGTGGCCGCGCGGGGATCGCCATCGGTCTCGACGCACACATCGGTTCCGGCATGCGCTTTGTGGTGTCGCATCCAGGGAACGTCGTGGAAGCGCTTCGGGCAGGAACGGACGAAGTGCTGCGGTCATGGCCGATAAAACGCCGCTGCACGAGCGCGCCCCATCTGTGCCTCGTGTTGCTCGGAAAACATACCGAGGTTTATCTCGATGGCGAATATCTGGGCAGCATGTGTTTTGTCGAGGCGCGCGCACATTATCTCGCGCTCTGCGCGGAGGATGGGGAGGCTCGGTTTTCGGAGTTGAAGAGATCGCCTATTCAGTACCAACATGCGTATGGAGTTTTCGGTAGGAACGAGGGAATAGGTAAGAGCGGTTTTCAGGTCGAGTTGTCCCGCCGCACTGAGGCGTAAAACGTAAAACGTGAAGCGTGAAAAGCGCGTCAACTTATTTCTACGCTTCTGTGTGGGAACAGAAACCTGAATGTCGAATTCAGCAACTCATGAGTCAAAGGAACCCGAAATCCGGAACGCCAAAACGGGCGAGTTTTCATCCTGCCGAAGAAGAGGATTGTCGTGAGAGGAATCCCATGAACCGAGAAGACGTACGGCTATTCATAGAGCGCTGGAAGGCGGTGGAAGAGATCGAGACGGAGGAACTGCGTCGTATGCATTCGGACGTGCGCCTGCGTCAAACCGCTGCGGCAATGCGTCTCGGAACGGTCCTCAACCTCCGGTCTCGCGGAGAAGACGATCCCGAAACGCTCGAAGTCCGCCGCCGCTGGGAAAAATTGAAGGGAGCCCGGACGTGAAGACGAAGGAACTGGAACCGCTTTTGGAGCCGCTTCAGGCCTTGACGGAACTTTTTCGGCACTTCGGCTGTCGCGGGATGGTCATCGGAGGGATCGCTGTCGGGCTTTTGGGCAAGCCTCGCTTCACCGCAGATGTAGATGCTGTGGTATTCGTGGACATGGATGCACTTCCGCACTTTCTGAAGTTGGCAGAAGACGTTGGAATCGTCCCGCGCATATCGGACGCGCTTGCGTTTGCCCGCCGTCACCGGGTGCTTCTCCTTCGCCACGAGAAGAGTGCTGTCCACGTGGACCTCTCTCTGGGGCTTTTGCCCTTCGAGGTGGAGGCCGTAGAACGCGGTACGATATTTCGGGTCGGCGATCTGAGTTTCCGGATTCCCACCCCGGAAGATCTCGTGGTATTCAAGGCCGTAGCCCATCGCTCCAAGGATATCGAAGACATTAAAGCCGTGATCACGAGTCACCCGGATCTGGACGCAGCGCGCGTGGAACGGTGGGTTCGGGATTTTGCCGAAGTACTTGAGATGCCCGATCTGTGGGAAGATATCGCTCCTATCCTGAAATCCGGGAAATTCCATTCAGGATCGGAATCTGAATGATGTTTTCGTTTGCTCCGAAATGATAAGGGTTTGCATTTTCCGTT
>JAUWMS010000065.1 GCA_030613045.1 Candidatus Latescibacterota bacterium
CGTGTCCACTACGGCGTGGTGCAGCCGCTCCAGTCCATCCCCCTTCTCCGCATAGATAATGCGGGTGATCACGTCCTCCCCATAGCTGGCCTGTCTGTTATGTGTGGCCTTCACCCCCAGCGTCTTACGGGTATTCAGATCCACCAGATCCGCTACCACGGTGGTCGTGCCGATGTCCAGGGCGATTCCATAGTTCCTGTGGGACGTATCCCCAGGTTCGATCAGCACCACCTCTGTGGTCCCGTTCCGCTTCCCAAGGGTAACGGTGACTTCCCATCCACTTTCCCGCAGAAGCCGCCCCAACTTTTTTACATTGGCCAGGCCGGTCTGCATAGGAGGGATCTCTCGATGCCGCGAACGGTCCTTTGATTGCCTCGCACCGTTCGCCCGGATCTCCCGATACAGGCGTTCGAGATCACTGATATTGTCCTGGAAAGTGGGTGGAGGCAACTTGAGGAAAAGCTTCGTGGCCAGAGGGGAATGAGCAAATAGAACACGCTCCTCAATTTCCGTCTTTCGTTCCACCTCTTCGGCTCTGCTAAAGAGCCCGGCCAACCGGCTGACCTTGGCCTCTTCCGTGAAGATCTGCTCCCGGTCCATCCTCGATTCCGGAGACACCTCCACCTCCACATCGCCTTGGACCGTGGTCCGGCAGGCCAGCACGTAGCCGGCGCTCCGCTCCTCCTCCGTGAGCCGTCCGCTGAGCTCGGTCTCGAAGGCCCCATCTTTGACGATCACCTTGCACCGGCCGCAGACCCCCTCTCCTCCACAACTGTTATAGATCCGAACATCGGCCGCAATCGCCGCGGTCAACAGATCCGTCCCCTCCGGAACGAAGGCCTCTTTGCCCCATGGATAGAATGTGATTTTGCATCTTCCCATCTACCGTTCAGCTCCTTCCTCCTCCATTCCCTCTAAGAGTGGGATCTGGTGCAATCGTTGCAGCAGAAATTTCCGATCCGGAAGCTTGGTTTCGTAAGTCGTCCCACCCATCTTGCGGCCGGCGCCCCCGTCCCAAATTCAGGCTTACAGCTTGAGCCACGAATGGAAATACAGGGAGTGTCCCAACAGAACTTTGGTCGTTTTGACGGTGTCCACTTCCTCTTGAGTCAACGTGCCGGGGTCTACCTCCTCGCCCTCCATCACCCGGTGAACCAGGTTTACCAGATCCGCTCGCTTTCCTCGGGCGATGGCTACCAGGTCCGTATCAAACGCGCCGACGATGGCCGATTCCAATCCATATTTCATCAGCATCATCAGATACGTTTGGTTCAGGATCGGCCTCAGTTCATTCGGACTTCCATTGGATACATTCGACAGCCCACAGGTGGACTTACATCCCGGCGCCATCTCCTTGAACATCTCCATGAACTCGAGAAGCGCCTGCACCTGATCCTGCTGCGAAGAGACCGGCGCCACAATGGGATCCAGCCACATCTTCTCATCCTCGATCCCCTGCTCGGCTGCGGCCGCCATAAGCTCGGCAGCGTTCGCACCGCGTTCGGCTGGCCATGCCCTCCACCCCCCAGAGGAGGCCGACAAAGGCCGCATCATACTTCCTGGCCAGTGGGAAAAGCGCCTTCATCCGCTCCGGCCGGCACATAATGGAATTGATCACCGCCTCTCCTTTATGAACCTTGATCCCGGCCTCGATCGCTTCCACATTCGTGGTATCCAGAAACAAAGGCAGATCCACCACCTCTTGAATCGTCTTCACAATCCAGTCCATCACATCGGGACCTCTCCGTTTGGATGGGCCGATATTAATATCCATATAATCCATGCCTGCCTTCCGCTGGGCCAGAGCCAACTCCCGAATCGGGTCCGCTTCCTTATTCTTCATCGCAACGCCGATCTTCGTGGACATCACATTGATGTTTTCCCCGATCAAGATCATCAGACCATCTCCCTATAATGATAGTGTACAATTAACAATGTCCCCCACCCGGCCCACTCTCGAAAATATCACCTATCAACTATGTCATGGGTTCCACTGCTTCAAGTACGCGGGTATATGCGATGCCTCCCGGGGGCCGATTTCAATCGTCCATCCTGGCAGCTCCTCCTCCAATTCCCCCGAAATCTGCGCCGCGTATCCCGGAATGATCAAATGGTGATGCTTCACCCTATCCCCGATCCCGCACTTGGTCACAAACGGCCCAATCTCCTCTGCCACGAACTTCCCCGCCGCCCATGCCGTCATCACGGATAGTCCCTCCGTATCCTTGACCAACAGATGGCTGGAAACCCGACTCGTCTCGATCTCGCCGGACACGATGAAGTAGGTCAGCGAGAAATTGGAGGTGATCAACACCGGGGCATTCTCGTCCGGCCCGCCGATCTCGTAAATCCCCTCCTCCGTAGCCATCGGCCGCTGTGGATCAGTGTAGATGTTCATCCGCTCCAACAGCAGAGGGAACAGGCTGTGTCCTTCAAAGTTGGATAGGACAATGATCCCCGCATACTTGGCCACAAAGGTCGAAGCGATCAGCGTCTCCTTCATGGGATCGTCCATCATCTCGCAGGGAAGAGTGATCGTCAGGAAGCCCAGGGGTTTGAACTTTCCGACCAGCGCCGATCTTCGGATAATGATCTGATCTTCCAGCGCCCGGCGGGAGGTCCTCGATCCGGAATCCAATACAATGTCCTTGATCCCCAATCCACTCAGCCGATCCGTCAGCGCAGCCAATTCCTCTAAGCTCTCCGCACGCGCAGCCACCGGACACTTGTGCTCCTTGGCCAACTTTGCTACATCGTCCGCATTCTCCTTGGTGGCTGCATAGATCAGCGGCCGCGCCGCGCCGCAGATCGTAAGCCCGGCCCCCAGCAGATCGCTCATCAAGATCAAGGCGTATCCATTGCGCTGGTGAACCTTCTGAACGAGGTCTGCAAACTTCTTCGGATCTCCCCGGGTCTCTTTGACCGCCACCACATCGGGCCGGAGGAGAAGCCCCACCCGCTCGTACTGCAGCGTCTTCATCTTCTCCACCCGGGCGTCCCCCTCCCCCTCGTCCATCGCATCGGTGATTCGGAGAGCCAGCCCCGGCTGGTTCTCAAACGTCTTTTCATGCCGGAACATGACGGTTTCGCCACCGGTCTTAAAGGCAGCGGCTCCCATGCCGATGGTTATCGGCCGAATGGGCGGGGCAGAGGCCTCCTGAAGCTGGTCTTTGGCCTCCTCCGACACATAGGGGCACAGCGCAAGCTCCGTCTTACCCATCGCCAACTGCATGGCAAAGGCCAGACACGTGGGGAATCCACACTCCTTACAATTCGTCTTCGGCAGCAACTTAAATATCTGAATTCCCGTAAGCGCCATATCTATCTCCTTTCTTTCTCACCGCAAACACGCGAAGAACGCAAAGGATTTCAACCCCCAAGTTTTGGTTTTCTTTGCGCACTTTGCGCCTTTGCGGTGCGTTCTCTCCATGCTCAAAACAGCGACTCCATCGTCAGCGCAGGATGCCCCATCTCCTCCAAAAACGGAAAAATCTCCTCCTCCGTCACGCCCACCGTCTCATCCGCGATCATCTCGTAGAGATTCGGAATCCCGATCTCCTCCGCCCGCTTCTCGATCCGATCCCTGATTTCCTCTTTGAGCATCTTCGGCATCCACACCAACCGCTGGAGGCCCCCGTCTCCTGAGATGAACTTCCGCTGACAGATATTATACTTGCTGTGCCCCACGAACCCCGGCGTGCTCAGCCCGCCTCCGATGGTTCCTGCTAAGGTCGTGAACTTCATCCCGCACGGCGTCATCTCACTATACTCCCGATTTACCGTCACATCACCCCATTGCACATCGGAGCCACCGCCGAGATGCACTCACAGCACCCGCACGTGGTCATCGGGTCATAGACGATACTGTAAAAGTAGTAGTGGTCTATGTTCCCCCGGGACGCCTTATACACAAACTCATCTACTCCCTTCCACCGTCCCAACTTGGGGTCGAGGCATTCGCCCTTTTCTACCGGCTGGTTGGGGCCGGTGGGATTGATCTCGTAAGCCGCCCTGCAGTCCATCCAGTTGTAAGCCCCACAGAGGCCCGTCCGCTCCGGGCTGATCGTACAGACATGGTTCGGTGCGAACGATTGGCACAAAGTACAGGAATAACATATGTCCGTCGTCTCATCCGTCATCCCCTCGATCCGCGCATCCCGAGCGTCATAGGACGCCCTGGCCTGCTTTAGGATCTCCTGGACCTGTTCCTCCTCCGTGTAGATCTTCACCTGAATTTTGTCAAAGATCCTGCCAAAATCCTGATGAAGCCTCGCATGCACGAGGGAGCCAATATGCTTGAGCCGGAATCCCTTGTCAAAAGCGGACTTGCTCACCCGTATCCACGCAATATCCCGCTGCCCGATGTGCATGATGCCCTGGGCATAGTTGATGAGGTGGTGGACCTGACGCTCCAGGATCGGCTCAAAATCCTCCTGCATCTCTCTTCCGGCCACTTCCCCCACGATGGCTAATGGGAACATGGCGCCCTGGGACATATCGTCCAAGTCGGGACCGATAACCTCGATCCTTCCGTCTTCCACCTCATCCATTCGCATAGAGGTAATCCACTCGCACACGGGCACCCGGCCCCCCCGGGCTTCGGCATATACGTCGTCCCTGCGCACCCGCTCCCCCTCAAAGGCCGCCCCATAGGACACAGGCACCGGCACCTCCGAAACAGTTACCTTCAAGCCCCGCACTTCCACGGCCCTGGATACGATCTGATCGTGAGGGACATCGGATACCACATGCTCATACGTACAGATGCCGGTCGGGAGCACCTGCGGGATCGGCGTATCCGCTATGGTTGGGAACCCCCAGTTGATCGCTCCCGCCGCGTTCGCATACCACTCTTCCGTCACATATCCCAACGGCATCACGAACGCAAAGATCCGATCCTTATTGTAAATCAGAATCTTCCTGAAATCCCCGGGCTGCATCCCTCCGAACGACATCGCCGCCCGCGTGGCAAATCCCCGCCGCAAACACCGCCGACGACGTATCCGGCCCGAACGAAACCAGCCGCGTGGGCCAGCCGATCTGGACGTCCGCCTCGACCAACTGCTTCGAGAAACGCTTTCCCTCGTGCTCCCCGCACATAAACACGTACAGATTCTTCTCCTGCAACTCCTGCGCGATCTTCGCCGCCACCTCCGGACTCGGCGCAGCCCCCACAATCGCCGCGAACCCCGGCGCCGTCCCATCCACGAACTCGATCCCCCGCTTCCTTAAAATAACGTCATCCGCCGCGCCCAGCCAGATCGTCTTCTCGTTGGGATCCTCCTGCCCGGTATAGAAGTCCGGCTCCTCCAGATACCGGATCGCCTCGATGATCTCCTCTGCAAAAAACGTCGCCATCCCAGCATCCAGCGCAGGAGCCAGATACGGAAGATGCACCTTCTCCCGCACAAACGGAGGAAGCAGCGTCCGACACTGCTTGAGCACCTGCTCCATATCCCCCAATCGCTCCACCTTGATCCCCGTCATCCCATAGATCACGGGAAGATAGTAAGCGGTATTCGGGAAGCCCACCTCCTGCTTGGGGCCCCACCGATCCATCGCCTCTTTCCACTTCGACTCTGCTCTATCTACAATCTTATGAGCGCCCCGTATGGCGGCTGAACAGATAATCTTGGACACGTTGACTCCTCCTTTTCAGCTCTCGGAATTAGCCACGAAAAACACCAAGACCCACCGAGAACTTCTCAGGTTCTTCGCGTGTCTTCGTGCCCTTAGCGGCTAAATGGCATGCCATCCGCACTCCTATACGGCTTACAGCTCCCTCCGCATCTCCATATCGAACAACACCCGTTCCCTGGCCTTATCAATCCCCAGGGCCTTCCGCTTCTTATCAATGTGCGCGATCCTCAACTTGGCCGCCTCCACCAGATCCGGCTCGAACGCCCACATGCCCCCTAACTTCTCCTCGTACCCCTCAAACAGAAGCTGCGTCAACTCCCTACTCCCCGATGTGGGCCACGTCACTCCGAACACCGTGAACACCCCGGACGCCACGAAATAGTGTCCGATGGAAATCGCCTTCTCGCTCATCCACTCCGGAGCCGCTCCGGCCACCGGCAGATCGGAGATGTCATCTCCCAATCCGCCTTCCTTCACCATCGCCGTAGCCGCCATCAGAATCCTCGAATTATCCACACAAGATCCCAGATGCAGCACCGGTGGAATTCCCACGGTCTCACACACCTCAGCCAGCCCGGCTCCCGCATACTCCGCCGCCGCGCCCAGAAGCATCAACCCCGCCTTCGCACACGCCATCGCCGAACACCCGGTCTGAAGCACGATCACGTCGTTCTTGATCAACTCCTTGAACCATCCCGACATGCCCCTCATCGTGGGCCGTCCTCGCATTATTACAGCCCACCACACCCGCCACACCGCGTATCCGTCCCCCGATGATGTTATCGTTCAGGGGCCGATAAGACGCCCGATACATCCCGCCGAGAAGATAGTTGATCGTCTCGTGTGAGAATCCGGCCACCAGATCCATCTCCGCGTCGGGAATGTCCGTATTCGAGCCGCGATTCCGGAAATTCTTGATCGCCTTCCTCAAAATCTCCTTCGCGGAACGAAGCGCATCGTGCTCACTGAACTCAATATGCGTGGCCCCGGGAATCTTCGCCTTAGCAGACGTCGTAACGATCTCCGTATGATAACACTGCGCCACGTCGGGCAACGACTGCATAACACACTGCACGTCCACCACCATCACGTCCACCACGCCCGTAACCAATGCCAGCTCCTGCTGAAGAAAATTTCCCGCCATCGGAATCCCGTGCCGCATCAAAATCTCATTGGCCGTGTACGCACATCCCGGCGATGTTGATCCCCTCTGCCCCCTTCTCCTTCGCCAGATTCACCATCTCCTCATCCTGCGCCGCCATCACGATCATCTCCGAAAGCAGCGACTCGTGCCCGTGCACGATCACGTTCACCTCATCCTCTTTCAGCACCCCGAAATTCGCCCGACCGATCACCGGCACCGGCGTGCCGAAGAGAATATCCTGAAGCTCCGTGGCGATCATCGAACCGCCCCATCCATCGCCGATGGTGCAACGCGTCCCCTGAACCATCAGGTTCTCGTAATCCATATCCACGCCTATATGGGTCCGGTGCATAACCTCCACGATCTCCCGGTCAATCCCCCGGGGGGTTACCCCCATCTCCTTCCAGACCGCCTGCCGCTTCAACGGCGCCCGCTTCACAAAATGCAGCTCGCCGTCCTGCCTCCCGAACTCCGCCAACGCCGCCTCCCCCACGTCCTTCGCGATCTCCTCCACACTCCGATCCGTTATCTCGATCCCGAAATCCAACGCCACCTGCAGCAACTTCTGCTCATCTTTCACCTCGTACCCCGGCGCATTCCCGTTCATCGCCTCCACGAACGTCTGCGCAACCCCCCGTCCATGATCCGAGTGCGCAGCGGCTCCTCCCGCGATCATCCGAATAAAATTCCGCGCCGCAATCGTCTCCACCGTCGCTCCGCACACTCCTCTCCGCTTCGCCCGATCCTCCTCCGACTCCGCCTTCTTGGGCGCAGGCAGCCGGCACGGCCCCATACTACAATTCTTACAGCAACTTCCCGCGGCCCCGATCGGACACGGCCGCATCGCATCCGCCCGATCGAAAACCGTATTCACACCATCAGCCGACGCCTTCTCCAGCATCTGCACCGTCGCTCGATCTATGCTTCTCTCCTCTGCTTGCGCCATTTTATTCTCTCCTAAAGGGAGCATCCAGAATTCAGAATGTTCTGACTTCCGACCTCTGACCTCTGACCTCTGGCCTCTGACTAATCCTGATTGCCCACTAAATCCCGAATCATGCTTCTTACCAACTCCACCGCCTCCGGATGCCTCATAATCAGCACATCCGCGCCGGCTAAGAGCAGCGTCATCGCCGTCACACCCTCCATAAGGATCCCCCGCTTCTTCGCATTTCCAAGCTTCGGATCCTCTTTCTCGGATATACTGACCTCCTTGACTTTCCACACTTCCTTCCCCACATTACACACCATTGGAAACTGCAGGCGCTCATCCTCTTGGGTCAACGCGGCCATCCGATCCCGCTCCATCACCGAATAGGTATACTCCAATCCATACCCCAACCCGCCCGTCGTCGGATCTACGATGAGCTGCGCGTCCGGAACACCTAAGTCTCCCAACAAGATATTGAGCTGCTTGCACAGATTGATGTCAATGGGGGTCGAGGCCGCCACCGTATGCTTATAGGCGATCGCAGCTGCACCGATCAGTTTATAGTTTCCCTCTTCTACAGGTCCTAAGATCAAGTCTTTCCCCTCACAGACCTCGGCCACCTTTCTTAGAACTTCCGCATCCTTCTCGTTATTGGCACAGCCCCAGACGATCAGGGGTACGTCTACTGTGTCCGCTATGCGTTTGACCACTTGCGCTGCTTCGTCCGCAGGCCGATTCAGCCCATTGGAATCAATACTCGCCAGTTGAAGACAAATCATCTCCGCCCCGTAGGCCCGGATGCACTTCGTGGCCCAAACTACGGGAGCATTCGTCACGCCTTCAAAGGGTTCCAACGCCGCCTCCGGCCACTCCTCCGGAGGCGCATCGTATACCTCCATCGCGATCTTCGGCAGATGAGGCATCTCCCCTTCAAAAAGGTGAAAAGGATACACAGTCTCCCCTCCAACTGTCACCGCCTTCTCTCCTCCGCCCAATGTGATCTCTTTAATCTTACCAGAATAGCCTGTCCTGGGAATCTCAAAGGCCATGTCCAATACCCCCTATCGAAGCAGAACCCAAAATGTTGAATGGTTTTATTCCGAGTCCCGACTCCTGGATTCTGAATACTGTCCTTTCATGCGGATCACCTACGCCGGTGTTCTCCTCTTTTCACTT
>JAUWMS010000191.1 GCA_030613045.1 Candidatus Latescibacterota bacterium
GAGATGGTGATGCCTGGGGACAACGTGCAGATGGAAGTGGAGTTGATCATGCCGATCGCGATGGAGCGGGAGCTGAGGTTTGCTATTCGTGAGGGGGGTCGAACCGTGGGAGCCGGCGTGATCAGCAAAATTATCGAATAACCTTGGCAAGACACCGATTGGCGAGTCGTGCGTGCGGGATTTTGCGCAATCGCCGATTGTCCATTAACCAATCAGGGAGAGGAATGTGGCTCGAGATCTGGTTACCCTGGCTTGCGAAGGGTGCAAGCAACGAAACTATTCTACGACCAAAAGCAGGCGGCTTCACCCGGATCGCATCCAACAGAAGAAATACTGCCGCTTTTGCCGGAAGCATACGATTCATAAAGAGACCCGTTGAAGGACAGGGGACAGGCCTGTAGCTCTAATGGCTAGAGCGCCGGACTCCAAATCCGGATGATGGGGGTTCAAGTCCCTCCAGGCCTGCCAGCGTGCCGATGGATTGCTTCAAAAGGAGAAAACCTCCGTGTTCGGAAAGATGCTGAAGTTCATAAAAGAAGTAAAGGTGGAAATGGGGAAAGTGTCCTGGCCCACGCGGGAAGAGTTGATCAGCTCAACAGCGGTGGTGGTCGTGGTATCCCTTATGTTTGCGGTCATTGTTGGTGCTCTGGATACCCTTCTTATGTTGCTCGCTAAATCGCTTTATGGAAGTTGACCCACTCGGGAGATAAGCTTTTGGAGAAGCGTTGGTACGTGGTGCATACCTATTCGAGCCATGAAAATAAGGTGAAGAACTACCTAGAGAATGCGATTGCAGCCTCCGGAATGGATGATCGAATCAGTCGCGTGGTGATCCCCCTCGAAAAGGTGGTGGAAATGAGAGGCGGGAAGAAGAAGAACATCTCGAGGAAGTTTTTCCCAAGCTATGTGTTGGTCGAGATGGAAATGGCGAGAGATACGTGGCATCTCGTAACCAATACGCCCGGCGTAACAGGTTTTGTGGGGGTGGGCGACAAACCCCAGCCTCTCAAAACTTCCGAGGTGGAGCGGATATTGGGTCGGATTGAGGGCGATAAGACCTCAAGGGGAACGGTTGAGATTCCCTTTGAAGTGGGTGAACACGTTAAGGTGATTGATGGGCCGTTCAGCGATTTCACCGGCGTGGTGGATGAAATCAGCCCGGAGCGCAGGAAGATCAAGGTGATGGTCAGTATCTTTGGGAGAGCGACTCCGGTCGAGTTGGATGTATTGCAGGTAGAGAGCATAGGGGAGCAGTAAAAAAGCGTGGATAAGGAGGTTTTGAGGTGGCTAAAAAAGTGGTGGCAACGATCAAGCTGCAGATTTCGGCGGGTAGCGCCACGCCAGCCCCGCCTGTGGGCCCGGCTTTGAGCCAGCATGGGTTGAACATTATGGAGTTCTGTAAGGACTTCAATGCGCGAACTCAATCTCAGAGTGGCCTTATTATCCCAGTCGTGATCACGGCCTATGCGGACCGCTCTTTTTCGTTTATAACGAAGACCCCCCCCGCGGCAGTCCTGTTGAGGCGGATTGCGGGGCTTGAGAAGGGATCCGGAGAGCCGAATCGGACGAAGGTGGGAACGGTGACGTTGGATCAGGTGCGGCAGATCGCAGAGCAGAAGATGCCGGATCTCAACGCCGTGGATGTGGAAGCGGCGATGCGGATGATTATGGGTACCGCACGGAGTATGGGGCTGGTTGTAGAACAACAATAGGCTTGATGCTTGGGGATTGGTGAGAGGAAACCGGTTATGAAGCGGAGTAAAAAATATAAAGAGAACCTGGAAAAGATAGATCGCACGCAGCGATATGCGTTGAGCGAAGGCATTCAGCTTCTGAAGACCTTTGGAAACAGTGGCTTCAATGAGACCGTGGAGTTGTCGCTCAAGTTGGCGTTGGATACCCGACATTCGGATCAGCAGGTGCGTGGGACTGCGGTGCTTCCTCACGGCACGGGAAAGGTAGTGAGGGTGCTTGTGCTCACTCAGGGTGAGCCTGCGCGCGAAGCCGAAGAGGCGGGCGCGGATTTTGTGGGTTCGGACGAGTATATTCAGAAGATTCAGGAGGGCTGGCTGGATTTCGCCGTGGCGATTGCTACCCCCGATATGATGCGGGGGGTGGGGAAATTGGGACGGATCTGGGGGCGGCGCGGACTGAGGCCCCATCCGACGCGCGGGACGGTCACGCAGGACGTGGCGAAGGCCGTTCGGGATGCTAAGGCTGGCAGAATCGAGTTTCGGACGGATCGGGGAGCGAACCTCCATGTGCAGATCGGCAAGCTGTCGTTTTCGGCGGAGCAATTGGAAGAAAACAGCCGCACCTTCATGGATACCATTATGCGACTACGTCCTTCCGGAGCCAAAGGGCAGTATATCAGTTCGATGACGCTGTCTTCGACGATGAGTCCGGGGATCCGGGTGGATCAGCAGGCGATTATGACGGAGATGCGGCAACGAGGGTAGCTTGACGGAGTGCCTGTGATTTCAAAGCGTTTAACTCTTTCTGAAAATGTTTTTGATTTCTTGTCCGCACGCACCTTCGTGGGAACGAGAGATTCTTAATTGGTTATGCAGAGGGCTGGGAGCTATGCTGAAGTCGGAAAAAGAGGCTGTTGTGGAATCGTTGGCGGATATGTTCTCGAAGGCCGAGGGTATCTATCTGACCAATTATAAGGGGATGGACGTGGCTTCCGTCACGGAGTTGAGGGGACGGTTGAGGGCTGCGTCGGCCTCGTATCGGGTGGTGAAGAACACCCTGGCACGATTGGCGCTCGAACGGAGCGGGAAGGAGATGCTGAAGGATTTTTTCGAGGGGCCTATCGGCGTCGTGGTCGCGTCCGGGGATGCCATTGTTCCGGCGAAGATTTTGGCGGACTTTGCCAAAGAAACCCAACGTCCCGAGATCCGGGGAGCCTATCTGGATGCTCGTCTATTCACTCCGGAGGAAGTGGTGGCTTTGGCCGCGCTGCCCTCTAAGGACGAGTTGTTGACCCGGGTGGTCCGGGGA
Organism: Candidatus Latescibacterota bacterium; assembly: GCA_030613045.1. Classification (GTDB taxonomy): domain Bacteria; phylum Latescibacterota; class 4484-107; order 4484-107; family 4484-107; genus 4484-107. The sequence continues at coordinate 3,004 of JAUWMS010000191.1, forward strand.
GTGCAGTCGCCTCTGAGCGGCTTGGTGGGGTGCCTTTCGGGAATGCTTCGAAATGCGGCAGGCGTTTAGCGAGCGGTGGTGGAGTCTAAAGAAGGTTGATTTTATAGTTCACTAAGTTCATTCGCCTTAGGTACAAGACCGAACGTCGTGGGTCTTGTGCCGTCTTTAAGCGGAGAGATGGAGGATTACTCATGTCAGATAAGGGGAAGATCGAAGAGATTTTGGCTTCAATCGAGCAGTTGACGGTGTTGGAGTTGCACGAGTTGGTGAAGGCTTTGGAGGAAAAGTTCGGGGTGAGCGCGGCGGCACCGGCAGTTGTACAAGCCGTGGGCCCGGCGGCGACGGAGGAGGTCGAGGAGCAAACGGAGTTCGATGTCATTCTCAAGGAGATCGGGGCCAAAAAGATCCAGGTGATCAAAGTGGTTCGGGCCGTCACCGGTCTGGGGCTGAAAGAGGCGAAGGCCGTGGTGGACGAAGCTCCGAAGGCGGTTAAAGAAGGCGTATCGAAGGAGGAGTCCGAGGAGATTAAGGCGAAGTTAGAAGAGGTGGGCGCTACGGTGGAAGTCAAGTAGAAAGGCAATGAACAATGAACGATGAACAATATCCCGCCCCGCCGCCCGGTGGGTGAGGGGCGGAAGAGTATTACTCATTGATCATTCCTCATTGTTCATTATGAAGGAGTGCGATGGACGTGTCGAACACAAAGATTCCCGAAAGAAGGTCGTATAGTGCGATTCCCTTGGTGGCGGAGATGCCGAATCTTCTGGAGATGCAGTTGAAGTCCTATCGGGACTTTCTTCAGGAGGATGTGCCTCCGCAGAAGCGGAAAAGGAAGGGATTGCAAGCGGTCTTCGAGAGCATTTTTCCGATCCCGGATGTGCACAATCTCTATTCCCTGGAATTCGTCGGCTATTCGGTGGGCAAGCCCAAGTATGACATTGGGGAATGTCGGGAACGGGATATGACCTATCAAGCTCCGCTTCGAGCTACGTTGCATTTGGTGGCCCGTGAGAAGGAGACCAAGGAGCCCACGGTAAAGGATGTGATCGAGCAGACGGTGTTTCTCGGGGAGATGCCTCTGATCACGAACAAGGGAACCTTTGTCATCAACGGAGCGGACCGGGTGATCGTCAGTCAATTGCACCGCTCTCCGGGCGTGTTTTTCGACGAAACCGTTCATCCCAACGGAAAACGACTTTTCTCCGCGCGGATTATCGCGGATCGGGGCTCGTGGGTCGAGTTTTCTATGGATGTGAACGATGTGATGTACGTGCACATCGAGCGCAAGCGAAAACTTCCGGTCACGGTTCTGCTGAGAGCTTTGGGGTACGGGACAAATGAGGACGTCCTTCGTCTTTTCTATGATAACGAAGAATTGGAACTGGGGCCTGCTTTGATCGGACGCATCAATGTGGAGCCGGTGGTCAATGAGACCGGCGAGATCCTGGTGGACGAGTTGGAGGTGATCGCCGAGGAACATCTCCTCGGATTGGAAGAAATGGGGATCGAACGTGTCCGCGTGCTGATGCTGGATGTGCAGGATGAGGGCGGTCGGGTGATCTGGAATACGCTCAAGCGCGATCCATCCAAGAGCGAAGAGGAAGCGCTGTACCGTATTTACAGCCTTTTACGTCCCGGAGACCCCCCTAATGTGGAAACGGCCCGGGGGCTTCTGGAGCGTCTGTTCTTCAATCCCAAGCGATATAGTCTGGGAGATGTGGGGCGCTACCGCATCAATCAGCGTTTACAAGTAACCGTTCCGCTCGAACAAACGACCTTGGATAAACAGGATTTCGTAGCGATCATTCGCTACCTCTTGGGGTTGCGGCAGGGTGAGGGCCATATAGACGATATTGATCATCTCGGCAATCGGCGAACCCGGACGGTAGGGGAGTTGTTGGCCAAGCAGTTTTCGGTGGGTTTGTCTCGGATGGCGCGCACGGTTCGGGAGCGGATGAGTCTCAGGGATACGGATGGGATGACGCCGCACGATTTGGTGAACGCTCGAACCGTATCCGCGGTGATTCATTCCTTTTTCGGGTCGTCCCAGTTGTCCCAGTTCATGGATCAAACCAATCCCTTGGCGGAGTTGACGCACAAGCGCAGGCTCAGTGCACTGGGACCGGGAGGGTTGACCCGGGATCGGGCCGGTTTTGAGGTGCGGGATATTCATCATACGCACTACGGACGTATCTGTCCGATCGAGACGCCGGAGGGGCCCAACATCGGTTTGATTTCGTCCTTGAGTACGTATGCGCGGATCAACGATTTCGGTTTTATCGAGTCGCCGTACAGGAAGGTAAAAAAGGGACGAGTGACCGACGAGATCGTCTATCTGTCGGCGGATGCGGAGGATCAATATATCATTGCTCAGGCCAATGCGCCGCTGAACCCGGATGGGTCCTTCCGACTCGACACGGTAAAGGCCCGCCGCAGAGGCGACTTTCCCATCGTTGCCCCCGAAGATATTGACTATATGGATGTGATCCCCGTACAGTTGGTGGGGGTGGCGTCTGCGCTCATTCCTTTTCTCTCGCATGACGACGCAGGCCGGGCATTGATGGGTTCGAACATGCAGCGTCAGGCGGTACCGCTTCTCAGAGCGCAAGCTCCTCTCGTTGGAACGGGGATCGAGCATAGAGTCGCCCTGGACTCCGGGGCGATGATTACGGCTCAGAAAGACGGGATAGTGGTTTACGTATCCGCGGAACGGATCGTCGTCAAGCAGGAGCGATCCGATGAGGAATACGCCGTCTTGGGAGCGTCCGATCTCCGTACCTATTCCCTGACAAAATTCGTCCGCTCCAATGCCGGCACGTGCATCAATCAACAGCCGCGCGTGACCATGGGAGAGCACGTGCAAAAGGGGGATCTGTTGGCCGACGGCCCCGCCAC
>JAUWMS010000411.1 GCA_030613045.1 Candidatus Latescibacterota bacterium
AGTCCACCACGCTGCGGATGATCGCGGGGCTGGAGGAGGCCACGGAGGGCGAGATCTACATTGACGGTCGGTTGGTGAACGATGTCCCCCCTAAAGATCGCGACATTGCGATGGTCTTTCAGAACGATGCGCTGTATCCCCCCATGACCGTGCACCAGAACATGGCGTTTGGGCTGAAATTGCGGAAATATCCCAAGGCGGAGATTGAGGAGCGCGTGCGCGAGGCCGCGGAGATTCTGGGCATTACCGATCTTTTGAGCCGTAAACCCAAGGCGCTTTCGGGCGGTCAACGCCAGCGCGTGGCTGTGGGCCGGGCCATTGTGCGCAAGCCCAAAGTTTTTCTTTTCGACGAGCCCTTGTCCAACCTCGATGCCAAGCTCAGAGTGCAGATGCGTATGGAGATCAACAAGCTCCATTCCACCTTGGAAGCCACGATGATCTATGTCACTCACGACCAGATGGAGGCGATGACGATGGGGGACCGGATCGTGGTATTGAAAGACGGTCTGGTCCAGCAGATGGATACCCCGCTGAGTCTGTATGATAAGCCCTCCAACCAATTCGTGGCGGGCTTTATCGGAAGCCCGGCGATGAATTTTCTGAGCGGGACTCTCGGAAAGAACGGCGGGCTGTACTTCGAGGGCACGGGGCTTCGACTGAGTATCCCGCCGCAATACGAATCCATGCTTCAGGATCACGTGGGCAAGGTGGTCACGCTCGGCATTCGCCCCGAAAATTTGTTCGATCCGCTCTTCAGCGAGGCGGCTCAGGAAAAGGGAGAGATCGTGGCGAAGGTGGACGTGGTGGAGCCGATGGGGAACGAGATTTTTCTCTACGTGCGCGCGGGAGATGCTCCGCTGGTGGCGCGTATCGGCACGCAAACGGTTCCGAAGGTGGGCCAGGAGATGACGTTGGTGGTGGACATCAGCACATGTCATTTTTTCGATAAGGATACGGGGGAGAGCCTGTTGTGATCTGGTGAATGGTGAGTGGTGATTGGGGATTGGTGAGGCGGTTCAATCCGCAATCCGCAATCCCCGATCCGCAATCCAAGATGGAGAAGCCATGTTTTTCGACGAAGTGATCGGTCAGACGCGGGCTAAAAGGATTCTGGAAAGGCTGTTGATCTCAGGGCGGTTGCCGCACGCGCTGTTATTGCACGGTCCGGAGGGGATCGGCAAAAAGGCGATGGCGATCCGGATCGCGATGGCGGTCAATTGCCTGACGTCGGAGGTGGATCCGTGCGGGGCGTGCAACGCATGCCGCAAAATTTTAGCCCTTGGGCATCCGGATCTGACGGTGCTCTATCCGCGTCCGGCCACGGCCAAGCCGGAGGAGGAGGCCGATCTTATGCGCGCCATGGCGGAGAATCCCTACCGTGTTTCTCAGCCCGCGCGGAACCTGACGATTCCCATGCCCAAGAAAAGGGCGCAGGAATTGCGGAGAAGGGCGGCTCTCCGTCCGTTCGAGGCCAAGCGAAAAGTGATCCTGATCTTCGACGTGGATTATATGCCGGATACGGTCAATGCCCTGCTGAAAACGCTGGAAGAACCTCCGAACGAGATGCTTTTTGTGCTGACCACTTCCCGGCCGGGCTCGGTGCTGCCCACCATCTTATCCCGATGCCAGCCGCTTGGGTTGGGGCGGCTTTCGGCGGAGGACATCGAGCAGGTGCTTTTGGGGCAAGGCGAAGCGGGCGTCGAACGCGCTCGATTGGCCGCGAAACTCGCGGACGGAAATCTGACCCGGGCTTACGAGATGCTCGATTCGGGGGATCTTGAACAGGGACGGGATGCCGCGTTCGAGTTTCTTCGGATCTCGCTGGAAGGAACGTCCGTGCAGGCGCTCGAATGGGCCGAATCCTGCGTAAAGAATAAGAAGAACCGGTCTCCCGAGCAGTTTATGAAATGGATGCTCCTCTGGATTCGGGATGCGTTTCTGCAGCTTCAAGGCATTCCGGACGGCGCCACAAACTTCGACCGGACGACGGACGTGGTCTGGCTTGCCGGGATGGTGGACGATCGGACCGTCGAGCATGTGCTTTCGGAGACCGAGGTGGCGCTGGAGAGGATCGCGCGCAATGTGAATCTACAGTTGGTCCTTTTGCACTTAATGAGCGTATTGAGCAAAAACAGATAGAGGCAGAGAAAACCAGGTAAAGGTAGAGGTAAAGGCAGAGAAAAGCAGGCGGAGGTCAGGAATAAATTCCCGGGCATTTTTTATACTCATCGCAAAGACGCAGAGGGAAAAAAGTGAGAAAGTGAGATGGTGAGGTGCTGAGCTCCCTCACGCTTTCCCACTTTCACATTGAGTTTCTTCGCTTCGCTCAGAATGACATTTTGGGGTTTTTGGATAGGCTCTTAGGGAGCCTCTTTACCTGCCGTTATCTTTACCGTTACCTGCTTTTTGCGGAGGTTAGAACTTGTGGAAAAAGAGATAGAAGGCTTGATGACAGAAGGGGAATTACAGGAAGAGATAAAAGACGCTTTGCCGATAGAGGAATCGCCTCTGAGGGAAGAAAAAAAAGTCTATGAGGTGGGGTTCAAAGGAGTCCGCAGTGGATTTTTCGTCAATCCCCAGCAGATTCCCATTCAGGTGGGCGATTCGGTGATTGTGGAGGCGGATCGGGGGGAGGATCTGGGACGCATCCTGGAGCATCGGGAATGGGGTCGGAGAAAAAAAATCGGAGTGGCGCGGTGTATTTTGAGAAAAGCCACCCGGGAGGAGGTGCGCAGCCTCGAGGACAAGGCGCGGATGGAAGGAGAGGCGTTTCAGTTTTGTCGGGAGAAGATCGCGGAGCATGGCCTCAAGATGAAATTGGTGGATGTGGAGCGTCAGTTCGACGGGAATAAGATCTGTTTTTTGTTCACCGCAGATAAGCGGGTGGATTTCCGGGAATTGGTCAAGGACCTGGCCGCGGTGTATAAGACGCGGATTGATCTCAGGCAGATCGGTGTTCGGGATGAGGCCGGACGATTCGGGGGATATGGTCCCTGCGGGAGAAAATTGTGTTGCTCGGCCTTTATCGAGGAATTTGAACCGGTTTCGGCGCAGATGGCCAAAGAGCAGCACCTCGCTCTTTCGCCGTCCAAGATCTCCGGAGTGTGCGGACGATTGATGTGCTGTCTCCGGTACGAGCAGGACTTCTACCGCGCAGCCGCGAACCGGTTTCCAAGGATCGGAGCCCGACTCTCCATAGACGGACGACCATACGAAATCTGCAAGACGGATATTTTTCGTGACTTGGTTCGGGTCAAGGATGCCGACGGACACGAAGAAAGTCTGTCTTTGGAGGAGGCGAAGCGCAAGCTTATTTCCCGAAAAAAGTCCCCGAGGCGGAATCGAAGGAATCCACGCCGGGATTCGACGAATACGGGTAAGGAGCGTCGGAAGTAGGATTGGTGAATGGTTATTGGTGAGTGGCTATTGGTGAGATTCTGTAGGAAAATAGGTTCTATTAAGAACTCTTTTTCGAGCATTTCGTTTTTTTTTGTGTTGCAGAGCTCATTTTTGAGCTTGGGTTCAAGGCATGGGGGTTTTCTGTCGGTCATTCCCCGAGCATGGCTTGAAATG
>JAUWMS010000071.1 GCA_030613045.1 Candidatus Latescibacterota bacterium
TGTTGGAGTCCATTGGCGAGGAGGATTCGGAGGACGTCAAGGAACTGCTTCAGCACGAGGAGGACACCGCCGGTCGTCTGATCGCGATGGAGATAGTGAGCCTGCACGAGGGCGCTACGGTGGCACAGGCCATCGCGGCGATCCGGCGGGCCGCCGACCAGATCGAGGAGTTCTCCAACGTGTATGTCGTGGATACCGAAGGACGATTGAAGGGCGTGCTTCCGTTGGCGCGTCTGTTGCGGAGTCCGTCGGATCGCTGGGTCGCCGTCGTTATGGAACGGGACGTGGCGCGTGTGCCGGAGGGGATGGATCAGGAGGAAGTGGCGCACATTGTGCAAAAATACGATCTGGTATCTGTGCCGGTGGTGGACGAGATGGATCGTCTCGTGGGGCGCATCACCATAGACGACATTGTGGATGTGGTCGTGGAGGAGGCGTCGGAGGATATTCGGCGCATGGCCGGAACCGGGGACGAGGCGCTCCGGGAGGATTCCGCGTTTCGGGTGGCGGGTGTGCGTCTGCCGTGGATCCTGATCAGCCTCCTCGGCGGCGTGCTTTCGGGATCGGTGATCGGTGCGTTCCGGGGGCCGCTTTCGTCTTTTCTGCCCCTGGCCATTTTCATCCCCATTATCACCGCGATGGGCGGCAACATCGGCATTCAGTCGGCTTCCCTGACCGTGCGCGGATTGGCGCTCGGAGAGATTGACGCGTATGAGATCTGGAAGCGGCTTTTCCGCGAGCTTCGGGTGGGCATAGTGATGGGGCTGGTATGCGGAGGATCGGGCGGACTGATCGCGCTGTTCTGGGAGAGCAATGCGGCGCTGGGATTCGTGGTGGGTGTGGCGATGGGGTCGGCGATCATGGTGGCGGCCACGATGGGGACGTTTGCGCCCATTGTCTTCAAAAAACTGGGCATTGATCCGGCCATTGCCACCGGCCCTTTCGTGACGATGTCCAATGACATCATCGGACTGATCATCTACTTCGGCATTGCTACGCTGATGCGGGATTGGTTAGTAAAACCTTAGATTTCTTACCGCAAAGCCGCAAGGACGCAAAGAACTTCAAGCCAGGAAGCGGCTAAGGCTGAGAACATCCAATCCTGCCGTTCTCAACCTCACCCTCAACCTTAAGCTGTTTTTCCCTTTGCGTCCTTTGCGCCTTTGCGGTGTGGATTGTGATCTTGAAGATGGCACTCTGCAAAACAGAAGCGGTGGTGCTCCGAAGCATCAAGTGGTCGGAAACGAGCAGGATCGTCACGCTCTATACCCTCGAATTCGGAAAAATCAAGGTGGTGGCTAAGGGGGCGCGGCGGCCCAAAAGCCAGTTCGGAGCCAGCTTAGAGCCGATCACGCACAGCGCGGCGGTGTTCTATCGGAAGGAAGGACGCGATCTGCACACCTTGAGCCAGTGCGACTCGATCGCGGCTTTCCCGAAGCTCAAATCCGACCTGAGTACGCTCACTTACGCCAGTGCCGTGTGCGAATTGATGGATCGGCTGATCACGGGGGAGGATCCGAATCGCCCTCTGTTCCGGGCGTTGGTGGAGACGCTCGGCGGGATCGAGGAGGGCGCGGCGGCGGATGCGGAAAAATTCCTGTGGCGGTTTCAGCTTCACCTGGCGGCTTTTTTGGGGTATCGTCCGGAATTCGGAACCTGCGTCCAATGCGGAGCGGCTCTTGAGGGGGTCCGAGTCGCTTTCAGTTTTGCGCTCGGGGGCACGCTGTGTGACCGGTGCGCGGGCGAAGGCGCTTCGATCCTTTCCATTCACATGGGCACGGCCAAATTTCTTTTTCATCTCCAGCGTGTGCGCCCGAATCGCGTGCATTCTTTGAAGAGTCTTCCGCGGCTGGCTGAGGAGATTCGTCCTCTGCTCGGGAGATTCCTGGCAGCCCACACGGAGGATCATCGGGGGCGGCGGTCGCTGGATTTTCTGGAGCAGGTGAAGAAGGTTGGATAAATTGCCAAAATTGCCTGACTGCCAGCGACACAATTTCATATTTTTCTGCCGCTTGTCCGGAATTCAGGCTTTATCCTTTCAGTTGGGGCAGGCGTTTCCTCCTCAGAATGAAAGGCTAAAGCCTGAATTCCGATAGAAGAAAAAACGCAGACGCTTTGTGCAAATTACGTAGCCTGCATTATTCATAAACTTTAGCTATGAAGGCCGGAAATTCAGGATGCCAAATAAACCCGTAAACGGGTAACTCCGACACCCGGTGAGCCGGAGGCCAATAGAGAGACGGAGTTCCCGCTTTAGCGGTCTATAACCTGGATTATTCGCAAATCTGTGATCTCATGCCCAGTTTCAGGCTTTACTCAAGCCTTCTCGAAAATTGAGTTTTGAGACCAAAAACTTAAAATGCCTTGGCACACAAGTGTAAGGAAAAATTCTGTCCGAATTCATGAATAATGCAGGGTAGAGGTTTTTGCAGACGTATTATCAAAGGAACCAGTTATGGAACTGCGCGTAGGACAGGGCTACGATGTGCACCGCCTGGTGGAAGGACGAAAGCTGATTCTCGGAGGGGCGGAAATTCCGTTTGAGAAGGGATTGTTGGGCCATTCGGATGCGGATGTGCTGTGTCACGCCATTGCCGATGCGATTTTGGGTGCGTTGGCGCTTGGGGATATCGGCGGCCATTTTCCGGATTCCGATCCGGCGTATCAGGGGATGTCGAGTCTGGAGCTTTTGCGACGGGTGGTGGAACGGGTGATCCCGGAAAATGCGCGGATCGTCAATGTGGACGCGACGGTGGTGGCGCAGCGGCCCAGGGTTGCCCCTTACATCCCGGCGATGCGGGCGCGTCTTGCGAAGGTGTTGAGGGTGTCCGTGGATCGGATCTCCGTAAAAGCTACCACCACGGAGGGATTGGGATTTGAGGGCTTGGGCGAGGGCATCTCGGCGCAGGCAGTGGTTTTGGTTAAATTGATTGATTCGTAGGGAGTAACCTCCCGCAGGTTGTCAACCTGCGGGAGGTTTGAGACGCGGAATCGCGGTAGAAAGGAGCGGACAGCTTGGGATTTTTGGGGCAACTTTTGGATTGGTTTTTGGGCTTGGACCCGCAATGGATGTATCCGATGCTTTTCATCAGTGCGTTCATAGAGAACATCTTTCCGCTTGCCCCGGGGGATACGGTGACGGTTCTGGGCGCGTATCTTGTGGGACGGGGAAGCCTGGAATTGATCCCGGTGATCGCTACCACGGTCTTGGGGAGCCTGGCGGGCTTTATGACGATCTACTATATTGCGTACACGAGAGGCCAGGCGTTTTTCAATAAGCATATGCACCGTATTCTTTCCGAGAAGCATATACGAAGGGCGGAGCGATGGATCGGGCGATATGGGGATCGGGTGATTCTGATCAATCGTTTTCTGGCCGGTCTGCGATCTACCGTGGCGGTGTTTGCCGGCATGAGCGGGCTGCGGCCGCGACGCGTGCTTTTGTATTCCTTAGTGAGTATTCTGGTGTGGAACGGAATCCTGATCTACGCCGGGTTTCTCGTGGGATCGAATTGGTGCGTGGTTATCGGATTCCTCAAGACGTATAACCGGATTGTGTGGATTTTGATTCTAATGGTCTTGCTCGGCGCTGCTGGGCTGATCTTCTGGAGAAAAAGACGGGCAAGTGAGAAAGTGGGAAGGTGAGAAAGTGGGAGTCTATTCCGCTTCTTGAAACATTTTGGGAACGGTCGAGCAATCGGGGCGCTATTACCCAATTTCAAATGCCCCGCCACCAATCACCAATCACTACTCACCAGTCACCAGTAATGGAAGAGGAGACGTATGAAGGTTGCGGTGTTGATGGGAGGGCATTCGACGGAGCGGGAGGTGTCGTTGGCGACGGGGAAAGGGATTGCGAAGGCGCTTGAATCCATCGGGCATGAGGTGGTTCGGCTTGATATCGCTTCGGATGAGCAGTCGTCGTTTCCCGAATGGAAGGTGCTGGACAAGAGGACGGAGGCGGGAAGACGGAGCACGGAGGCAAACGGTCCGCTTTTTCCTGTTCCCCCGGAGGGAGATAATGGGGGGGGCTCCCCCTCGGGGCGGGGATGGGAAGGGAGATTGGATCTGGTCTTCATCGCCCTGCACGGAGGCTTTGGGGAGAACGGGGGGATTCAGGCGTTGCTGGAGATGATGGGGATGCCCTATACGGGATCGGGGCCATTGGCCAGCGCGATGGCGATGGATAAGGACGTGTCCAAGCGCCTGTTTCAACAGGCGGGGGTTCTTACGGCTCCGTGGTTTTCCATCGGAAGGGACGACGATGCCGCGGTCGTTGCGGAGCGGATCGTCGGGGCATTTGGATTCCCGTGTGTAGTCAAGCCGAACGATCAGGGATCCACCGTGGGACTGACCATCGTGGATCGGCCGGAGGAGGTTCGGGATGCGGTGGCGCTGGCTTTCAAATACAGTGAAGAGGCGCTCATCGAGCGGTATATCCCCGGTCGGGAGTTGACTGTGGCGATCCTCGGGGATGAGGCGCTTCCGGTGGTGGAAATCCATCCCGAGCACGAGGTCTATGATTACGCGTGCAAATACAGGAAGGGATTGAGTGCGTACACGGTTCCGGCGGAAATTCCAAAAGCGGTGGAGCAAGAGATCCAGTCCGAGGCGCTAAAGGCGTTTCGGGCGCTGAAATGCAAAGGATACGGGCGGGTGGATTTTCGCTTTGATCCGGAGGCGGGCCTTTTCTGTTTGGAGGTGAACTCCCTGCCGGGGATGACGGAGACCAGCCTCGTTCCCAAAGCAGCCCGGGCCGCGGGGCTTTCGTTTGAACAGTTGGTGGGGCGAATTATGGAGTTGGCTACGTAAAACGTAAAACGTGAAACGTGAAACGTAAAACGTGACCTGTAACCGACATTGAGCAGATTTACGCCAGTTTTTTCTTTAATCCCTTACTTGGCATAACCCATACAGTTTGAGGTTGGTTCGGGATTTTGTAATCCCGGACCAACATGCATGTCGTCCTTGTCACGAGGACCGAAATTCACCCTTCAGGGTTTCAATTGGACGAGGCGATTTTTATCGGACTGCCTCGACTCGATGACGCAGAGCGTCGGGGAGGGCGTTACCACGCAGGCGCCTGGCACCGAGATGAAAATTTAACCCGGGAGTGACCGTTCACGCATCACGTTTCACGGAGGGCCTATCTATGGCACTGAAAATATACAATACATTAACTCGAAAAAAAGAACCCTTCGTTCCGCTGCGCGAAGGCGAGGTGGGCATGTACGTGTGCGGGCCTACGGTGTACGATCATGCGCACATTGGGCACGCGAAGACGTATGTGAGTTTCGATGCGGTGGTGCGCTATCTGCGTTATCTGGGATACCACGTGCTCTATATTCAAAACATCACGGACGTGGGGCATCTGACCGACGACGCGGATGCGGGAGAGGATAAGATCGCCAAGCGCGCAGCCCAGCGGCGCGTGGAGCCCATGGCGCTGGTGGAGACGGTTATGCGGAGTTATTTCGAGGACATGGATGCGCTGAACGTGGCGCGTCCGGACATTTCCCCCAGGGCGAGCGGGCACATCCCGGAGCAGATCGAATTGGTGCGCACGCTGATCGAAAAAGGGCATGCATACGAGGCGAACGGGTCGGTGTATTTTTCGGTGGCGTCGTTTCCGGCGTATGGAAAATTGTCCGGGCGACGGCCGGAGGCGCAAAAGGAATGCGCGCGCATCGGGGTCAATCCGGAAAAGCGGGATGCGGCGGACTTTGCGCTGTGGAAGCGCGCGGAGCCGGGGCACATTCTGCGGTGGTCCAGTCCGTGGGGCGTGGGCTTTCCCGGCTGGCACGTCGAGTGCTCGGCCATGGCGATGAAGTACATCGGAGAAACGCTGGACATTCACGGAGGCGGACTGGACAACGTGTTCCCGCACCACGAATGCGAGATCGCGCAAAGCGAGGCGGCTACGGGAAAACCATTTGTGCGATACTGGATGCACAACAATATGGTCACCGTGGACGGCGTCCGGATGGGGAAATCTCTGGGAAATTTCGTAACGATCAAGGACGCGCTGAAGCGCTTTGATCCGATGGCCGTGCGCTTCTTCGTGTTGAGCAGTCACTACCGCAGCCCATTGGATTTCAGCGAGGAAGCCCTGTCCGCGGCCGAACGGGGATTGAACCGGCTGTATGCCGCGATTCGCGAGGTGCGCGCGCGGATGCGGGAGGCGGAACCCGGAGAGACAGACAGGGCGTTTATGGAGAAATTGGAGATTACCAAAGCGGCTTTCCTCGAAGCGATGGACGATGACTTCAATACGGCAGGCGCGGTCGGCGTTCTTTTCGATTTCACCAGGGCGGTCAATACCTTGCTCCATTCCGGGCAGACGATCCATCGGCGGACGTGGGTTGCCATAGACGCGCTTTACACCGCATTGGGCGGCGAGATTCTGGGGATCGTGCCGGAGACTTTCGTGGAGGCCGAAGGGGATGATCTGGAGGAATCCTTGATGGATTTGCTTATAGACGTGCGGGAAGAGCTTCGGAAAGCCAAACAATGGGCGCTGTCGGATACCATCCGGGATCGGCTGTCCGGCATCGGCGTGGTTTTGGAGGATGGACCGGAGGGGACAGTGTGGAACAGGAAAAACAGGTAGAGAGAAAGGCAGGTAAAGGTAAAGATAAAGGTAGAGAAAACTGCTTCCTGGTTTTTTCTCTACCTCTACCTCTACCTGTTTTTCCTGCCTGATCAGGAAAGCACCTTCCGGATCCGATCCATCGCCTCCTCCAACCGCGCATCCGGCACGGTCAGGGCGATCCGCACAAAGCCCTCCCCATACTGGCCATAAGCCGTTCCGGCCGCCACGACCACGGACGCTTGCTCGAACAGGAGCGTTGCAAAATCCAGCGAACTCATCCCCTCCGGCGTGGGAATCCACAGATAAAACGTCCCCTTGGGCGGATCGTATTTCCATCCCAAAGAACGCAGCGTATCCACCACGAGGGTCCGCCGCTTCGCATAAATTTCCAGCATCCGGGCGATGTGCGCATCCTCATGCTCCAGGGCCCAAATCGCCGCGTGCTGGATCGGCGCAAAAATCCCCGAATCCGTATTCTCCTTCACCTTCGAGAGTCCCGCGATCAACGCCCGATTTCCCACCGCCATCCCGATCCGCCATCCCGTCATGTTATACGGCTTGGACAGCGAATTGAGTTCGATGCCCACGTCCATCGCGCCCGGTGCGTTTAAGAAACTGAGCCGCTCGGTCCCGTCGAATAGCATCTCACTGTACGCGCCGTCGTGACAGATCGCCACGTCGTATTCCCTGGCAAACGCCACCAGATCCGCAAAAAAAGCCCGCGTGGCCACCGCGCCCGTGGGATTGTTCGGGTAGTTCAGAAACATCGCCACGGCCTTCGACGCCACGGAAGCGGAAATGTCCTCCAACTTGGGAAGATACCCATTCTCCGGCAAAATCGGCACCGAAACCGGCTCGCCGCCTCCGATTAATATGCTCGCGCGATAGGCCGGGTACCCCGGATCCGTCATCAACACCACGTCTCCCGGATTGACCCGCGCCAACACGAAGTGGTGCACGCCCTCCTTCGAGCCGATCAGCCCCAGCGCCTCCGTCTCCGGATCGAGCGTCACGCCATACCGCCGTCTATACCATGCGGCCACCGCTTCCCGAAACAAAAGCATCCCCTTCTCCTCGTCCGGCGGGTACGGATGATTGGCCTGATCCTCCGCCTGCCGGGCCAGTTCCCGGATCACCCCCTCCGGCGTGCTCTCCACCGGATCGCCCACTCCGAGGCTGATCACATCCACGCCTTTTTTTCGCGCGTCCCCGATCTTTCTGCGAAGCTCCATAAACGGATACGGAGGAATCGCGCTCAATCGCTGTGCCAACTCCATAACGCCTCCTTTTCTCTGACGGCGAATAGAAAATCCACCGCAGAGGCGCAGAGAACGCAGAGAAAGCTGCAGGTAGAGGCAGGTATAGGTGGGAGCTTTCCCTTTACCTGCCGTAATCTGCCTTTCTTCTCTGCGAACTCCGCGTCTCTGCGGTGAACGGTATCTTTTCTACGCTAATTGCTCATAGCGCTCAAACGGCACGGCTCCCTGCACCGGCTTTCCGGCGAAAAAATCCTCCAGCGCCTGCACGGCCATCTCGCCGATCTTAAAATAGCCATAGTATCCGGCGCCCGAAATGTGCGGCGTAATGAGGACGTTGGGAAGTTTTCGGAAGGGGCTGTCCTTCGGAAGCGGTTCCGGCTCCGTCACGTCCAACGCCAGCAAAATCCGTCCGGTCCGGGCTTCCCGCAGCAGCGCGTCGTGATCCATGACCTTCCCCCGGGACGTGTTCACCAGGGTGGCCCCGTCCTTCATCCGCTTCAACTGTTCCGCCCCGATCATTTTCTCCGTCTCCGGGATCATCGGCGCGTGCACCGTCACCAGATCCGAGCGCGCAAACAACTCGTTCAGGGACACCTTCTCCACGTTCAACCGTCCGGCCTCCTCGTCCGACAGATACGGATCATACACGATCAGTTTCAGATCGAAGGGCTCAAGCAGCCGGATCACCTCGCGTCCCACCTTGCTCGCGGACACCAGCCCCAGCGTGCTTCCATTCAAAAATTGCCCGTTTTTCGGGATCGCCGGATCCAGCCATTCCCCGCGTTGCCGGATCGCCAACGCGTGTTCCTCAAAATGGTGGCTCGCCATAATCAACAATCCCACCGTGGATTCCGCCAC
>JAUWMS010000249.1 GCA_030613045.1 Candidatus Latescibacterota bacterium
ATCAAATCAAGGGATTTTTCCTCCGCCAGACTTCGTACGCTCTGAGCCAAAGCCGACAACCGCTCCTGACGGCGACGCAGTTCTTCAAGGGTGCAGCCACTCGCTGTCATCCGCTCCGAGATGGGCGTGGGAGTCATCAGCACCGGACGGACATTCCACGCTGCGATCCCATCCACGATCTTCTCTAAGTTCCCCCGAAAAGCCTCCGTCTCAACGCCCTGCAGCGCATCCTCCGCGCCAAACATCACTAACACGGTATCAGGCGATTGCGAAAGCACATCCCGCTCCAACCGTGCCAGCCCCTTTGACGAAGTGTCTCCCGAAACCCCGGCGTGGATCAGTTCCACGCCGTCCTCGATCCAATCCGACATGATGCGCGCCATAATCGAATGCCACGTCTGCGTCTCGCGCACCAAGTTCACCGTCGTCGTCCCATTCTGAAAGCAATCGTGAAACACATCTAACTTGGCCGACGTGCCCGCGGTCACGGCATCTCCGAAAGCAGCAATCTTAGTCTTGCTCATTTCTAGAACTCCTCGTATGATATTGTTCATTGCTCATTGCGCATTCTTCATCGTCTTTCTTTGCGTCCTTTGCGCCTTTGCGGTGGAATGCCTTTATCTGGTCGAGGCTCCTTAGGCGACACTCTCTTTGGGGCTGTGTCGCCCTATCGAACTGCCTCGACTTTTGAATCGAATCCTCGACAGGTAAATATCGCAGGGCGTTTCCCAGTCTCCCGGACGCTCGATTTTGGGGTAAACCTCGTGCATCGAATAATCGCTAATCAGGATTTCATCGCCGTATTGAACCACGCCGGTATAACCGCTGTCTCCCGCGCTCAAAAGCTCCATCACCAAACGAGGCCGCGCGCCGTCCATCACAAAAATCCCGGTGCGCAGACCGTGATGATATTCCTCGATACGAGCCGGATCCACCCCGGCGGCTTCGGCGACCGTCTTGTATCCATCCTCATCCGGCTGTTGCACGTAATTGGTGAACTTGGCCCAGTCCGCGCGCAGTTTCCTGAACCGCTCGTCCGACTGCGAACAATACCGGCCCATAATCATTGTCCGCTCCCCCGCCTTAAACACACAGGGCGCGTGGATCAGACGCCCGGAGGGGACGGCCTCCCAGCGATTCTCCGAAGGGATGTAGGTAGCGATCAACATGCCATCCCGGCTCTCATCCCTCGTGCGCGAAAAAGCCATAAGCCGGTCATCCTCCACCAAGAGATCGGTCTCATTGCCATCGCTGCTGAGATCAAGAATAGGGGATGTCTTCTTCCAATGGCGCCCATCCGCGCTCCGGAAAAGGCTCACCTCAAAATGTTGATTCCCTTCCCCGTCGAATTTCCCGTTGTACCCAGCCGCCACGTAGTGATCGCGCCATCTCCGGGGCCGCCAGAACGTGCTTGGCGCGCACTCGAAAGGCCGGCTCCATTTTCCGGGGCCGAGCCTTTCAAATCCGTATTGAATCATCACAACCGCCGCGCCGCGAAGCTCATGACTCACGGCATACACCATCAGGCGATCCCCGACGTGCAGGAATTTCGGGTCGCGGGTCTCGACGAAGGCTTCCACCTGTAACGTGGCCTCCCTGACCCACGCGATCCCATCCGGCGACCTCAGCACGATCGTCCTCCCGCCGAACAATCCACATGTTCCATGGGTGGCTCCGCTCCGAAAAGCGAGATAAAATTCGCCCTCAAAATAGGTCAGGGCCGTAAAAGCATTGAGCTTGGCGGCGGAATGCTTCACGCTGGAATACACCTTGCGGGTGTCGCACAGGATCGGCGTGGGGAAATCCTTCACACCCAGCATCGGAAGCAGCTCTCCGGCGACAAAAGACGCCATCCCGGACTGCGCCACGCCATCGGGAAGCCAACCCTCGTAGAGATGGTCGTACGCCAAACGGTTGTCCAGAAAATAGCGATGGAGATCAATCAAGTCAAGCGATTTTTCCTCAGCCAGCTTCCGTACCGCCTGAGCCAAAGCCGACAGCCGCTCCTGACGCTGACGCACTTCGCAGAGGGTGTAGCCAGTGGCCGTCATCCGCTCCGAAATCGGCGTGGGCGTCATCAGAATCGGCCGGGCATTCCGCTCCGCGATCCCTTGCACGATTTTCTTTAAATTCTCCCGGAAAGCCGCAGGCTCCAAACCGGCAATCGCATCCTCCGCGCCGAACATCACCAGCACGGTATCCGGCGATTGGGAAAGCACCTCCCGCTCCAGCCGCGCCAGCCCCTTTTGTGAAGTGTCTCCCGCCATCCCGGCGTGGATCACATGGACGCCGTTCTCAACCCAATCCGACATGATGCGCGCCATAATCGAATGCCAGGTCTGTGTCTCCCGCACCATGTTCACCGTAGTCGTGCCATACTGGAAGCAATCGTGAAACACGTCTATCTTGGCCGATGTGCCTGCGGTCACGGCATCTCCGAAAGCCACGATCTTGGTCTTGTTCATCTTAAAAACTCCTCTGTTATAGCCAAGCAGTTCACGATTTGCAGCGAATCCTCGACAGGTAAATAGTGCACGGCGTCTCCCAATCGCCCGGACGTTGGATGGATGAAACGATCTCTATGAACGATGTTCTGGATAGCGGAAGTTGCCTGCCAGTGTGGCTGTCCCTCCAAAAACATCATAATGCCATACTTCAAAGTAATCGCGGAATACGCTGTACTGAAAAATGCCCTGGTGCCCTGGAACCTTCAGATCAGGACACATGATGTAGGGTATCCCGCCCAGTTCCTTGAGGTACATCTCATGTTTGTGACCATACATAACGGCAGCAACAGAGTACTTCTCGCACAAGGCGACGAGAGAGGTCGCTGCATCCCCCCAGGGAAGCGCTGTGCCATCCTTGAGCACCTGAACATGACAAAAAATAAAAGTGGTCTTGCCGGATCTCAGCAGCTTCTCGACCCATCTTAGCTGTTTCGTTGAAAGATATCCGGGTTCTCCGGTACAAACCGGATTGTTGTTCGCAAGGATAAAACGGAAGCCTCTGTAATCAAATGATTGATCCAAGGGCCCCATTTCCTTTTGGTAGGCCTCGACTAACTTCCCGTATTCCCCCCATGGATTTCCATCTCCCCTTGTAGTATTCCCGGGTTCAGGGTAGCCTATGTCATGGTTGCCCGGCACCGTGTAGAGGGGGGCCTCAAGTAACGACACAACTTTCTTATATTCGGTGTACTCTGAGAGATTGGAAGCATTGGCTTCGTACACAGGATCATTCGTCAAGTCACCAGTATCTACTACGAAGGCAGGTTCAATGGTATTTGCCAGGTTTACCGCAGCCTCCAGCCGAATGTGAACCGGCGTATTAACCGGATTGCCTACATGTGCATCAGTGAACTGGACAAATGTAAAGAGAGGGATCTCCATTGTGCCCGCTGTCACGGCATCTCCAAAAGCCACGATCCGGGTCTTGCTCATATCTTCAAAATTCCTCGTATGACATTGTTCATTGCTCATTGTTCATTGTCTTTCTTTGCGTCCTCTGCGCCTTTGCGGTGAAATGCCTTTATCTGGTCGAGGCTACTTTTATCGGACTGCCTCGACTATCCAAACCGAATCCTCGACAGGTAAATATCACACGGCGTCTCCCAGTCCCCCGGACGCTTGATTTCGGGATAATACTCGTGCATCGAATAATCACTGATCACGAATTCATCTCCGTAGGGAACTACGCCGACGTAACTGCTGTCCCCCGCGCTCAGAAGCTCCATCACCAAACGAGGCTTTGTACCCTCCATCACAAAGACTCCGGTGCGCCGGCCGTGATGATACTCCTCGATACGGGCCGGATCCACCCCGGAAGCATCAGCCACCGTCTGAAACCCCTCTTCATCCGGCTGTTGTACGTAATTACAGAACTTCTGCCAGTCCGCATACAACTCCCTGAAGCGTCCGTCCGACTGCGAACAATATCGGCCCATAATCATCGTCCGCTCCCCCGCCTTGAAGACACAGGGCGCGTGGATCAAACGCCCGGAGGACACCGTCTCCCAGCGATTCTCCGAAGGAACGTACGTGGAAATATACATCTCATGGCTGCTGCTCTCATTTCTGGAAAAGGCCATCAGCGTATCATGCTCCACAAAAAGCTGCGTCTCGTTCCCGCCTGTCCCGTAGTCCAGGATGGTGGAAGTCTTCTCCCAATGGCGCCCATCCGTGCTTTGGTAATGACTCACCATATAATTCTTCTTCCCGCCATCCCACCTCCACGAGCAGCCGGCTACCACAAACTGATCGCGCCATTTCCTGGGCCGCCAGAAAACGCACGGAGCGCACTCAAAAGGCGCACTCCACTTCCCCGGACCTATCCGCTCAAATCCATAAGCCTGCGCTTCGTGCCCTGTGCTCGGTAAGTTGTGACAGATGGGATACACCATGAGCTTATCCCCGACGTGCAGAAATTTCGGATCCCGGGTATCGACGAAGCCCTCTACTTTCAATTCCGCGTCCCTGACCCACGTGATCCCGTCCGCCGATCTCAGCCCGAGCGTCTTCCCACCCAATAAGCCCCGAAATCCATGACGAGCGCCCGTCCGAAATGCCACGTAGAATTCGCCCTTAAAATAGGTCAGGTCCGTGAAGCCGTTGTGCTTGGTGAGATAATTCTCTGGGTCGGAATACACCTTCCGATAATCACAAAAAACCGGCTTCGGGAAATCCTTCACGCCCAGCATCGGCAGCAGTTCTCCGGCCACAAAAGACGCCATCGCGGACTGGGCCACGCCATCGGGAAGCCAGCCCTCGTAGAGATGATCGTACGCCAGCCGGGTATCCAGAAAATAGCGATGGAGGTCAATCAGCGGGAGGGATTTCTCATCGGCCAGACTCCGTACCGCCTGAGCCAAAGCCGACAGCCGCTCCTGCCGACGACGCAGTTCTTCAAGCGTACAGCCGGCAGCGGTCATCCGTTCCGAAATGGGCGTGGGCGTCATCAGAACTGGACGGGCGTTCCGCGCCACGATCCCATCCACGATCTTTTTTAGATTCGCCCGGAAAGCCGCCGTCTCCATACCGGCAAGCGCATCCTCCGCGCCGAACATGACCAGCACGGTATCAGGTGCGTGCGAAAGGACATCCCGCTC
Source organism: Candidatus Latescibacterota bacterium (assembly GCA_030613045.1). Taxonomy (GTDB): domain Bacteria; phylum Latescibacterota; class 4484-107; order 4484-107; family 4484-107; genus 4484-107. The sequence goes on from JAUWMS010000249.1 coordinate 5,105, forward strand.
CATTCGCGCCAGCCCTTTTGCTGAAGTGTCTCCCGAAACTCCGGCGTTGAAACCCTCGACATCGTCCTCAATCCAGTCCGTGAGGATACGCGTCA
>JAUWMS010000158.1 GCA_030613045.1 Candidatus Latescibacterota bacterium
TATGCTTGTGCTCAAAATCTAAGGAACCTTGCTTCAGTTCTGCTTCGGTGGTCATCGTAACCCTGGCAAGCAGTTTTTGCTCATAGTGGTCATTGAACTTTTCGACAACCCCATTACGCCAAGGTTCACTTGGGGGGATAAACCAAGGCTCCACCTGATGGTGCAGACAAAGCCGGATCAACGGGCCCATTCCACGGGGGTGGGATGGACTTCCATAGAACACCATCGCATTGTCCACCTGCAAGTTACGGGGGATACCCAAACGGCGCCAGTTCGCCCAAAAGCCATCAATGGTGTGCTGGGCTGAGTAGGAGGGCAACGGCTCCACCGCACAACGCCCGGTGTGCACATCCACGACATTCAGGCTGTAGAAGCGGATAGGCCCTTGCAAATAACAAGGCCCGACAAAATCTGCCTGATGGGTTTGATTTGGAAACCCGGCGGGGAGTTTTGGGTAAGGCTTTCCTTTGGGGACATAGCGGCCCGTTCCGCGATGCGTCAAACCGTGTCGGCTAAGTATCCGGTTGATGCTACGCACTGAGGGTAATGGACGGACTCCCAGATCGTCCAATTCCCACTGGATTGTTTGTGCCCCACAAAACAGTCCTGTATTGTAAAGCCGGAGCCGCACCAGCTTCACCAGTTCCTCTACCTCAGCGCTTGTACGCCGGGAATGGCCGTAAGGTTGCCTGGATTGGGCTTGACACCAAGCTGGATCTTCTGGCCGAAAACGCTGTACCCATTTGTACAGCCAAGCTCTTGATCTCCCCAGCGAGGCACAAATGGCAGCAGGCTTTTCACCCGTGAGAAATCTTTGCACGGCCCATATCCGTTCTTGTTCAATCTCTCTACTCATAAACACCTCCCTTAGTTGGATGATTTGGTGCCTATGAGCATGAACGGGATATTTCTCAAATTTTCAAAGAACTTATTCTAACGCTGGCCCGACACATCTTTTGGTCCACGATGTATTGGCACAAAAAAGTGTCCACGATGTATTGGCACTTATCACCTACTACATCCATCACATCGAGGATATCAAATCCCACGGGATGGTGGCGCTGCTTCATATATGCGGCAAGTCGGATAAGATTCTGGAGGACATTCGGGACATCGGACCGGATATTTTTGAATCTCTGGATCCGCGCTCTCTCGGCGGCGACATTGATCTAACGGATGCCAAAAGACGGATAGGGGACAAGGTGTGCCTGAAAGGAAATCTCGATGCGCCGCATCTGATCAAGGCGGGGCCGGCAAAGAAAGTGTACGAGGCATGCATCCGATGCTGCGAAATCGCCGCCGAAGGAGGGGGATACATTCTCTCCACCGAGCAGATCACACCGGATACGCCGGAGGAGCACGTTTTGGCGATGGAGGAGGCGAGGAGGGATTTCAAGCTCTGAAACGTGAGACGGTGCATGCTGCGGAATTTGGAGTTTCTCTGCGGCTCTGCGGTGCATCTTCGTCCGTGGAGCCAAGACAATCCAATTCTTGAGACCTTTTGGGAGAAGCTTTCCATGAAACTGAAATTGAAATGGTTTCCTCTTTGTCTTTTTGTCTTTTTGACCTCTATTACTTTCGACGCACATGCTTTGAGCATTTACGTGTCCGGCGGCAGCCAGGAAGGTCAGGTGGGGCGTTCGCTGTCCAAGCCACTCACCCTCACGGTCAAAGACGATGTGGGACGTCCGATGAGCGGGCTGAAGGTGCATTTCCGCATCGAGGGAGAGGAAAAGGGCGCGCGACTTACCAGCCCCGACGCGATCACGAATGAAGAAGGGACCGCAAGCACCTTTCTTTTCCTGGGCGAGGAGATGGGGGACTATACGGTGACCGCGGAGGTGCACGGAGCGGACGGGAGCACGGAGCGGGTTTCCTTCACCGCCACGGCCCTGGACTGGAAAAAAATTCTGTTCTACGTCGTCGGCGGATTGGGCCTGTTTCTCTTCGGGATGCGGCAGATGTCCGACGGGCTGCAGAAAGTGGCCGGCAGCCGGATGAAACAAATTCTGGGAAAGCTGACCGCCAACCGATTTATGGGCGTAGGTATGGGCGCGCTGGTCACCGGGATCATCCAGAGCAGCAGCGCGATGACGGTGATGACCGTGGGCTTTGTCAACGCAGGATTGCTTACGCTTGGGCAGGCGGTCAGTGTGGTGATGGGCGCAAATATCGGGACCACCCTCACCGGCCAGCTCATCGCCTTTCCCATCCACAAATACGCGTTGCCCATCATCGGAATTGGTGTGGCGATGCACCTCTTCGGCAAGCAGAAATCCACCAAATTTTGGGGCCAGGTGCTTTTGGGATTCGGCATCCTCTTCCTCGGACTTTCGACGATGACCGGCGTGGTCAAGCCATTGCACCACAGTCAGAGCTTCAAGGACATCTTCGTGGCGTTTAGCCACAAACCATGGCTTGGCGTGCTTGCCGGCACCATCCTGACGATGACCGTCCAGAGCAGCAGCGCCACCGTAGCCCTCACGATGGCGCTGACCGCGGGCGGGCTGATAGATATCCACGGGGCCATTCCCCTGATCCTCGGAGACAACATCGGGACGACGATCACCGCGGAGATCGCCTCCATTGGGACGAGCCTTGCGGCGAAACGCACGGCGAGAGCGCATTCCCTTTTCAATACCATCGGCGTGACCTATATGCTGTTGGGGATCTACTTTCTGAAAGTGGATGGCGTGCCCGTTTACTATTACCTCGTGGATTTTTTTACGAGTGGACGTCTGAGTGTCCAGCCGGAGGGGTTGATGTTTGTGGATGGAAACGTCCAGCGGTTCATCGCCAACGCGCACAGCATTTTCAACGTGGTCAACAACCTGGCTTTTATCCCGCTGTTTCCCCTTTTGGTCAAGGCCGCCACCTTCCTGGCTCCGGGCGAAGAAAAGGTGGATGCCTCCCGTCCCCGTTTTCTGGAGGAACACTTACTCAGCCAGCCAGCCATCGCGCTGGATCAAGCCACGAAGGAAATTGTAAGGATGGCGGGCATCGCCAAGAGCGCGGTGGGCGATGCGATGGAGGCGTTTCAATCCGGAAGAATCAGCTTGATCGAAAAAGTGGAGAATCAGGAGAACGCGACCGATCACCTTCAGACGGAGATCACGGGCTATTTAGTCCGCCTCTCTCAACACATGATCTCCGAGGAGGGCGCGCAGGAGTTGCCTGTGTTGTTGCATACGGTCAACGATTTGGAGCGCATAGGCGATCACGCGATCAACATCGCGGAACTCACAGAACGCAAGGTGGAGCAAAAGATTTCTTTCACCGACGAGGCGATCCACGAGCTCGAGAGCATGCACAGTACGGTACAGGAGATGATGGATTGGACCATCAAAGCCTTGGAGGAAATGAACAAAGAAGCGGCTGAGAAGGCGCTACTGTGCGAGAACCGGCTCAATAAGATGGAGCAGAAGTTCCGGCAAACGCATGTGCGTCGTCTGAGCGGAGGAGATTGCGGGGTCCTGTCTTCGGTGCTGTATGTGGACATGGTATACAACTTCGAGAAGATCGGCGATCACCTGTCCAATATCGCCGAGGCTGTGTTAGGAGGACTGAGCTGGGAGGGAGGCGCCCGGGTCGCCGAATTCCACGCCTTACCCAAACCCGCGGGAATCGGATTGGAGGCGGAGGAGTAAGATGTAAAACGTGATGCGTGAAACGTGAAAAAAATAAAGCGTAAAAAAATGCACGCATCACGTTTCAAAATTCAAGGGTGCCCCGTTTGAGCCCTTGTTTATCCTGGAGAGGGGGACGGACATGGGGGGTAAGCCGATGGTTCGGGCAGAGTTCGGTGGGTTCGGTGCCGGGTTTGAAGAGTTCGTGGAGGACGCGGGGACAGTATTCCGTGGCGATCTTGTGGGTCTCGGCGCAGATGTCCAATTGTACCACCGTAGGGGGAATGACGAAGTCGGCTACGGGAAGATTCAGCGAATCGTGCGCGGCCTTCATAAATTGAGCCCAGACGGGCATGGCAACCACCGCGCCGGACTTCCGCTTGCCGAGTGAAATTTTCTCGTCGAAACCGATCCAGACGCCGGCCGCGATCTGGGGGGTGAAGCCGATAAACCACGTGTCCGCAAAATTTCCGGTGGTGCCGGTCTTTCCTCCGGCGGGTCGTTTGAAGCCAATCCACGTTCTGGCCCCGTAGCCCGTACCGCCTTTTTCCATCACGGATTGAAGCATACTCGTCATAATGGCGGCTGTCTCCGCGCTCAACACCTCGTTTTCCATCCCCTCGCTGTGTTCTTCCAACACCCGACCGTTCCGATCCACGATGCGCAGAATGGACATCGGTTCCACGTGCACCCCTCCGTTCGGGAACACGCAAAAGGCGGAGGTGAGATCAAGGAGGGTGACTTCACAACTGCCGACCGCAAGGGAGTAAACAGGGGCGATGCGCGTGGTGATGCCCATTTTGCGGGCGTATTGGACCGCCTGTTCGGGTGAGATTTTCATCAACAGTCGGATGGTCACTAAATTGCGGGATTTTTTCATCCCTTCCCGGAGCGTGATGGGTCCGAGAAATTTCAGGTCGTAATTTTCCGGACGCCAGAGCGTTCCATCCGGCATAGGGACGGAGATCGCCGTGTCGAAGATAATGTCCGTAGTCCGGTACCCGTTGTCTATGGCGGCGGTGTACACGAAGGGCTTGAACACGGAGCCGGGCTGGCGAAGCGCCTGAATCGCGCGGTTGAATTCGCTTTCCTTGAAATCCCGGCCTCCGACCATCGCGAGGATGCGGCCGGTGTGCGGATCGAGGGCCACGAAAGCCCCCTGCACAATAAGCGTTTTCCGGAGCGAATCGGCCAGAGCATAGAGCGAATCGCTCAACGCATGGGAGACAGGTTGTCCGGAGTCCTTCGACTCGCTCCAAGATGACATGCCCTGATGCAGCGAGTCTATGCGGGCTTGCGCCGCAGCGGCCGCTTTGATCCGCGCGATGCGTTCGTCAATGGGAGCCTGAAGTTCCGCCAACTTTTTATGGAGCACCTCCTCGGCGATTTTTTGGAGCTCATGATTCAGCGTCGTGTAAATCGTCAGCCCGCGTTCATAGATCGCCTCGGTGCCGTAGCGCGGATCTCCCTGCAATCGGCGACGAATGTATTCCGTAAAGTAGGGTGCTTCCCTGCCCTCCTCCCGTTTCGGGCGCACGCCGAGCGGTCGGTTTTGAGCTTCCCGGGCTTCCTCTTTGGATATCTTCCCGCAGTCGGCCATCACCCTGAGCACCAGATTTCGACGCTGGAGCGCACCTTCCGGATACACGAAGGGGGAATAGCCGCGCCCTTTCAATTGGGCCGCGAGGAGCGCGCATTCGTCGAGACGCAGTTCGTCGGCGTTTTTCCCGAAATAGGTCTGAGCCGCGGATTGGATCCCATACGCCCCGTGTCGGAAATAGACCTGATTCATATACATCTCGAGAATTTCCTGTTTGGAGTACGTCCGCTCGATACGGATCGCGGTGAGCGCCTCTTTGATCTTCCGGCTCCATTTGACCCGCATCGTCAGAAAAAGATTTCGGGCGAGTTGCTGGGTAAGCGTGCTGGCTCCCTCCACGATGCCAAAATGCTTCAGATCCACGTAAGCGGCTTTCAGCGTGCGCTTGAAATCAATGCCCCAGTGGGTGTAGAAGCGCCGGTCTTCGATGGAGATGACGGCATCTATCATCATCTGAGGGATGGCTTCGTACGGAAGGGGAATGCGTTTCTCCTCCGCAAATTCCTTGAGCACGTGGCCGTCGGAGGAATAGACCAGGGTCGCCAACTTAGGCCGGATGCGCTCCAACTGCTCTAAGGAGGGAAGATCCCGACTGAAATAGAGCACGAGGGCCGCCGCGAGAATCAGTCCCAGCGCGCAGGAGATCGGGAGACAGATCAGCACTTTTTTCCAAAATCCACGCATAGCGTATCTTCCTTGGGAGGATCATATAAAACAGGGCGTGACAGAGAATGGGAAAGAAGAAGCATGTTGAGAAAGATAGCGTTTTTTCAGAAAATTGTCGAGCCTTTATGTCCTGCGTGATTCACAAATTTCCCCCAAAATCCTCTTTTCCTCCTGTGCAGCCGAGTGTTTTGGATTTCCAGCTTCAAAATGCTATTTTTAAGAAAAGCCTGAAGCCGGGGCGCATTACCAAGGGCTTGTGAATAATCCAGGTTCTGTCCCGTTAGGGACAAAATATCTATAGCAAAACAAAACAATTCAAAAAAACATTTCCCAGTCCCGTAGGGACGGCATATTTATCCAATATCTTTCCGAATACGCCTTTCGTCATGATGTGTTTGCCATGTATATTTCGTCCCTC
>JAUWMS010000161.1 GCA_030613045.1 Candidatus Latescibacterota bacterium
GCCATCCAAAATGTCGAACTCGACCGCCTGGCCTTCACTCAACGACTTGAATCCATCGCCTTCAAGGGCTGAAAAATGGACGAACACATCATCGCCCTCTTCCTGCTCGATGAATCCAACTCCCTTGCTGTCGCTGAACCACTTCACTGTTCCTGATGCCAAGATACTCACCTCGCTTCCTTATAGGATATGTAGCGGCGGGTGTTCTTGTCCGAGAATGCGCCAAAAAAAACCACAAAAGCCGAGTACAACGCTTTTGTGGTCCATGCTCTTAACACTTCCCATGCAAAAACTGCCTCCAACTTGTTCAAGATGCGCTAATGTACCCTTTTAGTCGGAAGATGTCAAGGACTTTTTTGGTTTTTGGGGATTTTTTAGAGCATTTCTCTCACGGAACCCACATTCGCCTGATCTGCCTCCGGATGATGCGGGAAGGAGCGGGCCGCGGCTCTCAGCGGAAATGGTTGCGTGCGTCTATAGTTTTGGAAGATGTGGCCGGGGCCGTCAGGAAAACGAGGTTGACTTCGCGCAACTTCGTGGATAAGATCTATCGACAGGACGATGCAGGGAAATTCGGGGCGCCGGATCGGTCGGGCAAAACGTGGGTTCGGGCGCGATTGGCGTTCGGTGCGCAGCTTCTGTCGGATTTGTGGCACACGGCCTGGATGCGCAGTGCGGAGGAGATAGAATAGCATTACAGGGACGGGAAGGCATGACCGGAACCTGCCGCGTGATAACAGAAAACGCACTGTTCACCTTGCGTTCAAACTGTCACGCGGCAGGTTTTTTACTTTCGTATCACGCTGAACGCTTACAAGGAAACAAGCGTTGTTCCGGATCCCGGGCGCAACGATCCCGGTTCTGTTACTTTTCGATCCCTAACAGTTCCACCTCGAAGATGAGCGTGGCGTTCGGACCGATCCGCTGACCCGCGCCCCGTTCCCCATACGCGAGATTCGAGGGGATGAAAAGACGCACTTTGCTTCCCACCTTCATCAACTGAAGCGCCTCGGTCCAGCCCGCAATCACGCCATTTACCGGGAAGGTAACAGGCTGCCCCCGCTTGTATGAACTGTCGAATTCCGTCCCGTCCAACAGCGTGCCCCGATAGTGCACTTTGACTCGATCCGTCGCCTTGGGTTTCGGGCCATCGCCCTCGTCGAGCACCACATATTGCAGGCCGCTTTCGGTCGTGATAACCCCTTCCTTCTTTCTGTTCTCCGTCAGGAAGTCTTCTCCATCCTTTCGGTTTTTCTCCAAAGCATGCTTGATCTTCTCCGCCTGTTTTTCCTGCATTTTTTTGGAAAATTCCTTTCTGACCTCAACGGCACCCTCCGATGTGAGGAGAGGTTCCGTCCCCTCGAACGTGTCCCGCAAGCCAGCGAGGAGCGACGGGAGGTCTATGTCCGTCTGCATCTCTTTCAGAGAAGCTCCTATATCCATGCCCAGGGCGTACCCAAATCGTTCCGAGTCGCTCTTCAACGCATTTTTCTCCCCGGACGAAGAGGACAATGTTGTTTTCGCTGTCCATGGCCAGCATAAACACTTCAACGCTTTCTTCGATGCGCTTTTCTCCCCGGACGAACAGGACAGCAGCGACAGGGACAGGATCAACGCGACGAGCGTGGACAAAATCTGTTTCATCTTCATTTCCTCCTTGTGTTGGTGTTTGTTTTACTTGGTGACGAGACTTTCCGCCCCCAACCCTCTTTATAGCCTCCCTATTTTGGCTATAAAGATAAGACAAATTGGCGAAAAAACCAAGTGCGAATTTTTGCTTATGTGTTTTTTCCGGGATGCTCCACGGCGGTTGAATTTGGATACGCCGCTTCGCTACCAGTCCATCGCCGCGCCGTCATCCGGTGCATACCTATGCGGATTCTTCCAATCGTCCTGGGTAATTTTGTCCGCCAGCGCCTCCTCATCCAACTCGATCCCCAGGCCCGGGCCTTGAGGAAGCTCGATGAATCCATCTTTCACCACGAAGGGCTGCTTCAGATAGCCCACGCCCAACGACCCCTGTTCCTGAATCAGGAAATTGGGAATGGAGGCGTCCAACTGGAGGCACGCGGCCAGCGCAATCGGCCCCAGCGGACAGTGAGGCGCGATCCCGGCGTAATAGCTCTCGGCCATCCCCGCAATCAACCGGCACTCGAAGATGCCTCCGGCGTGCGACAGGTCCGGCTGTAGGATGGAGGCGGCGCGTTGCTCCAAGATTTCCCGGAAGCCCCACTTCGTGAAAATGCGTTCCCCCGTGGCAATGGGAATGTGGGTCTTGCGCGCCAGGTCCGCCAGCACCGCGACGTTCTGGCACTGCACCGGCTCCTCCACGAACATCGGCTGGTAGGGCTCCAGAGCCTTGATCAATAGCATCGAGGTTTGCGGGCTGATCGCTCCGTGGAAGTCAATCGCGATGTCCACCTCCGGTCCCACGGCCTCGCGCATCGCGGCGAAAACTTCCGCCACCCGCTCTACAAAGGCCGGCGATTCCACGATGCGGGCCGGACGACCGCCGAATACCCCGGTCTTCATCGCGGTATAGCCTTCCCGCACGCAGGCTCTGGCACTCTCCGCCGCCTTCTCAGGGGTATCGCCACCAGCCCCCCTGTACACTCGAATCCGATCCCGAAGCGGTCCACCCAACAGGCTGTACACGGGCATGCCCGCGGCTTTTCCGGTCAGGTCCCAGAGGGCCTGCTCCACCCCGGAAAGCGCGCTGGTCAGAAGCGGTCCGCCGCGGTAGAATGCATGGCGGTACATCGCCTGCCAGTGGTGCACGACCCGGCGCGGATCTTGCCCGATCAGATACGGCTCCAGTTCGGCAACCGCTTGCGCACACGTGAGCGCCCGTCCCTCTAAGATCGGTTCTCCCAGCCCGATCAGTCCCTCATCCGTATGGACTTTGAGGAATAGGGAGCGAGGTTTCACCAGAAACGTCTCCAACTTTGTGATTTTCATTGTGATGGTCCTTCTCTATGTCTTGAGGTGAAATAAAAACGGGGACGCCACTTCGATCCTCTCGTTCTTCTTTATTCTCTCCCTGCCGTTTCCCCAGATCTCACATGCCGCGGTTTCATCTTTTCCGCGGCTGCTCTTCTATTCCGAAGAGCAGTTCGTTGGATCTCTATTTCGCTCCTCGGGGCGAAGATTCTTCGAAGGATAGGGAAATACAGTCCCATTGTCAAGCATAGAACACATAATTTGCATTATTCATAAATATAGTTAGCCACTTGCAAAAGCTCGAAAAAAGAGGGGACGCAACTCCGCTCGCAACGACAAAACGACTCTATTATTGTCATTGCGAGGCACGAAACGCAGAACAATCTCATCTGAGGAACGTTTTGCAAGTGGCTCCGGAGGGAAAAAGCATTCTATTTTTCCTTTAGAATGCTTCTTTGCTTTTGGGCAGCAAGACCTTTTTACAAAATCTGCCGCATTGTTTGGCTCGAAGCGGCGTGGAAGCTTATAGAACACTATGCATTATCTTCACACACACGGGCGTGGGCACCTCGGTCACGTGCCCTGTTGACACAAGTTCACCCGTCTGCCGGTCCATTCGAAATGTGACGATGGTATCCGTATCCTGATTGGCGGCCAACAGGAAGGTTCCGGTCGGGTCAATAGCGAAGTTGCGCGGGTTCTTGCCCTGTGTCGGCTCGTGGCCAACAACCGTGAGTTTGCCCGTATCTCCAGCGACTGCGAAGATCACAATACTGTCGTGACCGCGATTGGACCCATAGAGAAACTCGCCCGAGGGAGAAATATGCACATCGGCGCAGTAACTAATGCCTGTAAATGCTTCGGGAAGCGTGGAAATCGTTTGGTTCTCCCTGAGTCTTCCGTGCGCTTCATCATAGGTAAATGCGATCACTGTGTTGTCGAGTTCATTGATCACGTACGCATATTTGCAGCTGGGATGAAAAACGAAGTGGCGCGGTCCAGCCCCGGCTTTGACCTGAATCCACGGTTGTTCGTTGGGTTTCAGCTTGCCCTGGGCCAAATCGAGCTGGTAGCTCATGATTCTGTCGAGTCCAAGATCCGGTGCAAAGGCGTAGCGATTGGCAGGATCCGGGATAATGGAGTGCGCGTGAGGAGCTTTGCGCTGTTCAGGCTCTATGTCCGAGGCTACGTGCTGAATGAATTCGGTCGCTTCACCCAATTGCCCGTTATTCTGTATGGGAAAAACGGACACACTGCCGCTCCCATAATTCGCCACCAACACAAATTGACCCGTCTTATCCACACTCACGTAGCACGGAGAAGTTCCGTGCGACGACTGCTGATTCAGAAACGTCAGTGCCCCGTTCTCGGGGGCGATGGAAAAGGCGCTTACCGCTCCACCCGGCTTACCGCCAAATTCTCCTGTTTCGTTTGCCGCATAGAGAGTGCGATGTTCCCGATCGCTGGCCAGAAAGGATGGGCTCTCCACATAGGGGCCCGTTCCAACGAGTGTCAAGGCACCGGAGGATCCATCCAACCGATAGACGTAGATCCCTTCGCTCTCGCCACGTGTGTAGGTTCCGATATAGACGAGCATCTCTCCCTTATTTCGCTCTGCCATGGGCTGTGTCCTCCACGTTCCGTTTGTTTGTACAGCGCTTCGTTTTGTCTGCGATGTGATGGAATTCAATTCCACCACATCGGTCTCTATTGTTCTGGCTCAAATTAGTGGGGTGCCTCGTTTGCACAGCTGAAGCGGGATTCCCCAGGGATCGCGCAGCATGACCAGATGCGAGCCGTCCTCAAGCTGATCCTCGTCCACAAACGAGGCACCCGCCCGGATCAGCCTCTCCTTCGCGGCTCCAGGATCCGATTCCGTAAAGGCGATGTGAAAGCGCATCGGATGCTGGGTCGAATAGTCAGGAATGGGGGCAGCCGGATTGGAGTAGATTTCCATCACAACCCGTCCCCCCTCATCGGCCAGAAAATGCATGTAGGGCGCCTCCTCCATAGAACGGACTACGCGCATGCGGCAGTGCTCCACATACCAGTTTGCCATTGCTGTCGCATCCGGCACATTCAAGCCGAAGTGTTCGAACTCCATAGTTTGCATCCTCCTCGCTTTGCGCCGAACGGCCAGAATAAGCCGTCCGAGCGAATGATGAATCAAGAGCGGTGTGATGCATTACGCCGCTTTTATTATCTTTCCTCGTAACACCAGACGTCCGCGTTCAGCACGCACCCGCCAGAATCAGCCTCCGGACGATGAAGACGATTCAGGCAGGTGGAACTGCTTGCGGGTCATGTACGGTCATGCATCTTTGTCCGTTCATCCTTTCTTATGGGATTCGATAACGCTTCCGAAGGGCACGACCTCATACCGAAACTCCCACATCAAGTGAAATGAGTATCAGGACACTTCTACTGAATGCACTCCAGACGCTTCAGAACAACGGAACTTCGCAGTGACCCCTTCCGGAGTTTCCTGCAACTGTGCCTTCACTTCCTCGCCTTGGATCGCTACCCGCCGAATCGTCGGCAAAGGGCCAAGCGTCACCTCCGCGGCGACCGAAGGTTTAGTCAGCTCCAATGAAATGCCCTTCGCGGTCCTTTCCAATTGATAGGAAACCTCCCCGAACCGTGTCCGATAGTTGTTCACAATGAAGCTGTCCCAAGCAGTGGGAACTTTGGGTGCAACTTGTATGGTCTTTCCATCTGCACCGTGCGATATCCCGCAGATCAGATCCACCACGAAAAGATAGTAACTCATGTGGACCAGATTGCCCGGATTGGAGGGAAACCCGAATAGCTTTTCGCTTCCTTCGTGGTACAGCCACGGCACGCGTTCTTTGCATTGGCGACGCACCTGCTCGTAGCGCTCTGCGGCCGCTTTTCCCTCGTCGCTCTCTTCTTCGTTCCGCTTGAAAGAAATTCCCTCGGGCAGTACATACTTCAAATTAGTGGATTCGGCATACTTCAGCAATTCATTCAGAAAGCCCCAGGCCTCGTCGGGTTTTCCCAGGTTCAAGAGGCTGGCGATGGTGCCGAGTTGGCTGTAGCTTACCCCTGTGGCGCCGGGAGATGCCTCTATCATCCAGCGGTTGTTGGGAGCGATCTTTTTCTCCAGAAGCACCGTGATGGTCTGGTGCATCAGTTCCATGAGCCGCCGGTCGTCCACCTCGGGATCCAGAAGAAACGCGCTGGGACAGGGCATGGAATAGTCCGACAGCCGGGCAGATGAACCAGCCTGCCGATCTCTGAAATAGCCCACCTCGCGATAAAGCTCCCCGAAGCCCTTCATCTGCCATTCGAAGATCCGTTCGGCTTCCTCGGCCAACGGG
>JAUWMS010000094.1 GCA_030613045.1 Candidatus Latescibacterota bacterium
GAGCGGTCGGGGAGATGCTGGCGGCGGCGGGATATGAGGTGGTGTTTGCAGAGGCGCCGGAATCCTCGGCACCCGTTGCGAAGCAGCCAGAGGCGAATGTATTGTTGGTGAACATCGGACCTCCGGAGAAGAAGTGGGTGAAGAAATTGACAAAGATGAAGGCGCCGGTGGTGGTGATGACGGATGCTTCCGGCGTGGATCAATGGGACGAGGAGATGGGGGATGGGGTGTACGAGTATGTGATCACACCGGTGGAGCGGGGCAGGCTCCTGAGAGCCGTGGCGCGGGCTATGGAGAAGCAGCGTCTTTCGGATGAACTGCATAGCTGGAAGGAATGGGTGGATACCCTGGAGTCCGACCGGGTGACGGAGCGTCCGCTATCGGATGTGGGGCGCCTGGTTCATGGGATCATGCATAATCTGAACGGACCGCTGACGACGATTATGGGGCGTGCTGAATTGCTTCAGATGCGGCATCCGGAGATCTCGGGGTTGGATGAACTTATGCTGCGGGCTCAGACAATGCGCCGGCTGATCGAAGGCATGGCCCGGCGGGAAGTGTTGAGCCGGGAAATGAGCGGGCAGCTTATTGATCTCAACGAATTGCTGACCGTCGAGTTGCGGTTTTTGGAGTCGGATCTGGAGTTTAAGCACCAGATCGAGAAGAACGTTCATTTTTCCGAATCGCTGCCCTGGATCGAGGGGGTGTACGGCGAGCTCAGTCAGGCGTTTGTGGGGATCGTTCTAAACGCCGCGGAAGCGATGGCGCGTTCGAAGAAGAAGGTGCTCACGATGACGACCCGGGCCGATACGGAGTTTGTGTATGTCGAGATTTCGGACACGGGATGTGGCATTCCGGAGGAAAATCTGGCGAAGGTATTCGATCCGCTTTTTACTACGAAGCCGGTGGCCGGGCGCGGGGCGTCTTCCACGGGAAATGGTTTGAAACTAACCACGTGTCGGAAGCTGTTTACGGCGCACGGCGGGGAGATCGAGGTGGACAGCGAGGCAGGACGAGGGACGAAGGTTACCGTGCGGCTTCCGGTGGCGAAGAAGGGAAGGTTCGAAAAAAAGAAAAGTTAAAAACAGCCGCGTCTTTTTTTTCTTATGGGGCGGGTTCTTCGGAATCCGCCCCTTTTTGTCTTGACAAGCTCTTTTGCTTTTTCTATATTGCCATGTCGCCGATGACGGGGATCACCCGGATACCCAGTGATCATGTCCTAAACCTCCCGCAGGTTGATAACCTTCGGGAGGTTATTCAGGGAGAGAAAAATGAGCGCCCTCAAACTCAAACCGACCTATAAAGTGGTTCAGGCCTACTATACCGAGATTCGCAATCTCGCTCAACTCAGCCTTGTTTCCGAAGGGGCGGTCTCGCCTGCCTTTGCGGCGCTGCTGCGCACGTGCGCCAAACAGTTCGATTGGACGCTGGCGGAGCAGTTTAGCTTAAAACGCGGGGAGCGGACTATTCGTGTTGATGGCGCGTTGGTGGATGCGTTCAAGCTCGTGCACGGGGTTTGGGAAGCGAAGGATACGGACGATGATCTGGAAAAGGAAGTCGAAAAGAAATTCTCGGCGGGGTATCCGAAGGAGAATATCCTCTTTCAGGCGCCGGATCGGGCGATTATCTATCAGGATGGGGGTGCGGTCTTCGATGAGGATATTACGCAGCCGGAAAGGCTGGTTCAGGCGCTGAACGTCTTTTTTGCGTATCAGCCTCCGGAATATGAACGGTGGCAGGAAGCGGTGGAGGAGTTCAAACTCAAAGTGCCGGAATGGGCCGCGGGTTTGTTGGGTCTGATCGAACGGGAGCGCGAAACGAACAAGCCTTTTGTCCGGGCGTTCGGGGATTTTACCGAGTTGTGCCGCACGGCCATCAATCCGAATTTGTCCGCGGAGGCGGTGGAAGAGATGTTGATTCAGCACATACTCACGGAGCGTATTTTCCGAAAGGTGTTCGACAATCCTGAATTTTTGGGACGCAATGTCATTGCCCGCGAAATCGAAAAGGTGGTTCGAGCTTTGACCGCGCGGTCTTTCAGTCAGCATGAGTTTCTGAAGCCGCTGGATCGTTTTTACGGAGTGATCGAGAGCACCGCCGCCACGGTAGAAGATTTTTCCCAAAAGCAATATTTCCTGAATACAGTGTATGAGAAGTTTTTTCAGGGGTTTTCGGTCAAGGTGGCGGATACGCACGGCATTGTGTACACGCCGCAGCCCATTGTGGATTTTATGATCCGATCCGTGCAGGCCATTCTGCAAAAGGAGTTTGGGCGTTCCATCTCAGACGAAGGGGTGCACATTCTCGATCCGTTTGTGGGAACGGGGAATTTTATCGTGCGGATGATGCGGGAGATGCGGCGATCCAAATTGCCTCAGAAATACGCGAAGGAACTCCATTGCAATGAGGTGATGCTTTTGCCGTATTACATCGCCTCGATGAATATCGAGCATGAGTATTACGAGTTGACCGGTGAGTACAAAGCGTTTGAGGGGATCTGTCTCGTGGATACGTTTGAGCTTGCCGAAGAAAGGCGGTTGTCGCTCTTTACAAAGGAAAACACCGCGCGCGTGAAGCGGCAGCGAGACGCCCCGATTTTTGTGATTATCGGCAATCCGCCTTACAATGCCGGGCAGGTGAATGAGAATGACAATAACAAGAATCGCAAGTATCCTGAAATGGACCGGCGCGTTGCGGAGACCTATGCCAGAGATTCGGAGGCGACCTTGGTGAACCAGTTGAGCGATCCGTATGTTAAATCCATTCGCTTCGCCTCTGACAGACTTGGAGATGAAGGGGTTGTAGCTTTTGTGACCAACAGCAGCTTTGTGGATGGTATTGCCTTTGATGGGATGCGAAAGCATTTAGCGCAGGATTTTGAAGCAGTTTATATTTTGGATTTAGGCGGAAATGTGCGGAAAAATCCGAAACTTTCTGGCACAACGCACAATGTATTTGGAATTCAAGTCGGCGTGAGTATCAATTTTTTCGTGAGGAAGAAGATCGCGTCGCGAGAACATGCAAAAATTTACTATGCTTGCGTTGATGAGTTTTGGCGCAAGGAGCAGAAATATGATTTTCTGGACAAAGAAATTCATCGTGGAAATATTGAATGGGAAGAAATTACACCTGATGCAAAACATACCTGGCTGACCGAAGGAATGAGTGCAGGCTTTGAAACCTGCCTGCCGATGGGAACGAAAGAGGGCAAAAAGGCAGAACGAGGCAAGGAGGAAACGATCTTTAAAATCTACAGCAGAGGTATATGTTCAAACGAAGATGCCTATGTGTACAATCACGACCGAACTAAGCTGATTGAAACAGCACAGGGAATGGTGGAAAATTATAGCTCTGAACGTGACCGATGGATACGAAAGGGACAACCGAAAAATCTTGAAGACTTCTTGAATGTTGATGAAAAAGTGCTGAAATGGATTCGTCATACAAAAAGAAGTTTGTTGCGCGGTAGAGAAGCAGAATTTGACGATACAAAGATTCGCAATTCGCTTTACCGCCCGTTTTGCCAACAGTCATGCTATTTTGAGCGAATATTCAACGAAGACATTTACCACTTTCCCCGTATTTTCCCTACACCCAAAATCGAAGCTGAAAACCAGGTGATTTGTCTCAGTGCGGTTGGCAACACAAAGCCATTTCATTGCTTGATGACAAACGTTATTCCTGACTTGCATTTGACAGGCGATTCACAATGCTTCCCCTTCTACACCTACAAGGAAGACGGCGGCAACCGGCGGGAAAACATTACCGATTGGGCGTTGGAACAGTTCCGTGCGCAGTACCAAGACGACCGCATTGCCAAATGGGACATTTTCCACTACGTCTATGCGGTTTTGCACCATCCTAAGTACCGCGAGAGGTATGCCGCCAATCTTCGGAGAGCGCTGCCGCGCATTCCGTTTGCGCCCGAACCTTCGAGTTCGTTTTGGGAGTTTGCCGAAGCCGGAGCCAAGCTTGCGGAGTGGCACGTCCGGTACGAAGATCAGGAGGAATATCCGCTGAAGTGGATGGAAAATAAGGACGTCCCTCTGAACTGGCGCGTGGAGAAGATGAGGCTCTCCAAAGACAAAACGCAGCTCATTTACAACGACTTTCTGACCTTCGCTGACATTCCGCCGGAAGTGTTTGAATATCGTTTGGGCAACCGCTCCGCGCTCGAATGGATCGTGGACCAGTATCGGGTCAAAAGCGATAAGCGCAGCGGGTTGGTCAACGATCCGAACCGGCCGGATGATGCGCAGTATATCGTGCGGCTCATCGGCAAAGTGATTACGGTGAGTCTGGAGACCGTGAAGATTGTGAGAGGTCTGCCCGGGTTGGCGTAGGCGTTTGACGCCGTCAAATCCCTGCCATATCGTTTAACCAGTCAGGATCAGGTTATGGATTACGGAAAATGTGAGTACTGTGGGGGCCATATCGTGGAGAAATTGTGTACCGAGGACCGCCGGTACAACGGGGAATTGATGGTGTTTAGAAATGTGCCGATAGGAATCTGTCAGAAGTGCGGTGAGCGTTATTACAAAGGCCCCATTCTTGAAACTATGGAGGAGATGGCTCAAAAGAAGCTCAAGGCCGTTCGAGTCATTTCCGTTCCTGAGTATGAGTTTACCGGTGTGCCGTTGCCGCAGGTTATGTGGTAGGGGGCAAGGGGATTATGATCTAAAAATTTTTTTCGACTGTCCGGGCGCTCCTTCTGATGAAACCGCCAAGGGTGAATTCCGTTCGGGGCGGTGGTGGGATTTACGCTTCTCGGTTTCATCGGGAGGGAGAAGTCGAAATTTTTTTCGTCAAAGACCAAAAATTGGAGAGCGTTTTTTGGAGCTTGCTTAACAACGTCAAGATAGATAAAGGAAAAGCTATGAACTCCACAGACAAAACCATCCTGCGTGATCTTGCCAAGAAGTATATGGAAATCTGTCACATGGACGTGCAGGAGGAACGCCGGGCCTTATGGCGCAGGCACAACAGCCTCAAACGCACCCGTCCGCTCATCTACGTTCGGGCGTTTGCATGGCGCGAGATGTCGGCGTCTCGGTGCCAGTGTGAGGATCCGTTTTATCGTTCGTACGAAGATTTTTTCCGCCGGATGCTCTTTTGGGAGACGTTCGACGACGATTCCATTTTTGAGCCGTGGGTGACGGTCAGCGCGGTGTGCGTGACGCCGCCGGAAGGGATTTGGGGACTGCCGGTTCAGTGGTTAGAGAGCGACGATCCGCGCGGCGCGAAGCAGTTGGACCCGCCCATCAAGGAGCCGGAGGATTTCGGGCGCATGGTGGCGCCGCATCACGCGATTGACGAGGAGGAGACGGCTCGCAGGGCGGATAGTTTGCACGGGGCGATTGGCGATCTCATCCCCATCAACGTGGATCGGGGGCCGGCGTACCGGATGTGGAACGGCGATATTTCCACGCAGTTGATCCAGTTGCGGGGGTTGGAGCAGGTGATGTGGGATATGGTGGATCGGCCGGATTGGCTGCACGAGGTGCTGGCGTTCATGCGCGATGGGATTCTTCGGACGCACGAAGAGGCGGAGCAAGCGGGGGATTGGGCGTTGTGCGCGCATCAGAATCAGGCGATGCCTTACGCGGAGGAATTGTATGATCCGGCGGCCAACAGCGATCCGGTCACGCGGGACAAGCTGTGGACGTTCTGCGCATCCCAGGAGACGACCTCAGTGGGGCCTGCGATGTTCGACGAGTTTATGCTCCAATACCAGATTCCGATTATGGAGCCGTTCGGCTTGGCGGCGTACGGATGCTGTGAGGATCTGACGCGGAAAATCGAGCAGGTGAAGCAGATCCCGAATCTTCGCCGGATTGCGGTGTCGCCGATGGCGGACGCAGGGAAGTGCGCGGAGCAGATCGGGGAGGACTACGTGTTGAGCTATCGTCCGAGTCCCACGGATATGGTGGGCTATGGGTTTGATCCCGATCGCATTCGCGGCATTCTGCGACGTGACCTTTCGGCGTGCCGGGGCTGCCACGTGGATATTACGCTGAAGGATGTGGAGACCGTCCAGAGCGATCCTGAGCGGGTGCGCCGTTGGGTGGAGATCACGCGGGAAGTGATTGAAGAGCAATGAGCAATGAAGAATGAGTAATGAACAATGAAGAATACCTCTTGGGGCAAAGTTGGGTGGTATTGTTCAATTTTCTTTTTTGCGTTTTCCGCAGTGAGATAGTGCTCTGTCAAGTCCAAACTGACGAGTTGTCATTCTGAGCCGGTGCACTTCACATTCCTTCAGCATAAACTCTGCCGAGCCGAAGAATTTCGTTGTCCGCGGAACGCACGAGGAACAAAACCGAGATTCTTCGTCGCTCCGCTCCTCAGAATGACAGTCCGTCAAAATGTGCCTGACAGAACAATAGTCCGCGTCGGGACATCCCGCGAGAATTTGGGGTTTCCATCAAGGAGAAGAGGATGCTATCGGCTTGCAGGCTGTGTGGGAGTCGGAATCTGAAGCGGTATTATACCCAGGGGAATCAAAGTCAATATGAGTTCTACAAATGTATGAATTGTAAGCTCGTCAATTATGATCTGTCGAAAGGACTGAATCAGGAAAAGTATGCAAGGGAATATATTGATCCGTCGGATCACAAACACAGACACAATGCCGGGCAGACCCAAACCTATGATTTCATAAGGAGAACGATCGGGAACTCCGGGAAACTTTTAGACATTGGTTGTGGCAATGGAAGATTGCTCTTTCTTGCTCAAAGCGCGGGTTGGCAAGTCAAGGGATTGGAGCGATCCGGGTTCTTGAGGGATTCCATAAAGAAAGCCATAGGGTTAGATGTCGAAGTCTGCGATTTCCTATCCTATGAACCGGGCGAAGGCGATCTTTTCGATGTGGTTGTTTTGCGGCATGTGCTGGAGCATCTTCCCGACCCGGTGCTATCCATGCGCCGGATCAATTCGCTATTGAAGATCGGCGGATATGCCGTATTGGAATTCCCAAATATTGAAGCGCCGGATTTGAAATTCAAGCGGTTTCTACGGAAAATGGGATTTCATAAGAAGAAATATGCCCCGGATTATAAGCCGACATTGTAACGAGTTCTGCAAAGAATCCTTCCGCTTTCTGTCGAAAAAGACCGGATTTGGATTGGAACTATGGCAAACATATTCATCGAAATCCTATCTCGATTTTGCTTCCGGATTCTGGAGCGGCAACAAGGCGAGGGGTTTGATAAAGAAAATGGAGCCTGCGTGACGAAGCACACACGCTCTGTTCACTTTGGAGCGTCATCCACACGCGCTTTCTCCGGGCGGATTCTTCGGAATCTGCCTTTTTTTGTATTGACAAGCTCTTTGGCTTTCCCTATATTGCGATACCCCGTCTGCATCGCCAAGGACGCTGAGTTCGCGGGGCGTTTTCCAAAAACAAGGCGAAGCGCGAAGGGTGCTCCTTTACGTTTTACGTTTCACGTTTTACGCTTTTCTTTGCGTGCTGCCGCGGCTTTGCGGTAAGAGGATTATGGAGGAAGAACCCATGTATGCGTACGAGCCGATTTTGAGCAGTATGGAGCGACGCGTGCGGGCGCTCTATGCCCGTCAGGTCATGGACGAGAACCTTCCCGAACAGGGTGCGTTTATCTCTGAAATGTTGGGGTGTCCCGCGGCGACCCATGGGGCCCACGCGCATGATCTGGCGTGTGCCTGTTATGTATTCATGGCGGAAGGGGCTTCGCTGGAAGGGGATGACGAACTGTTCGACCGGATCTGCAGGGGCATTTCGGTCCAGAGACGCTGGCAGCGGCCGAGCGGACTCATTGCCGGGGTGGTGTCCAATTATGAGTCGCCCAATGCTGCGGCGTTTACGGTGCAGTTACTCGCCCCGGTTGTGGAAGTGGCCC
>JAUWMS010000250.1 GCA_030613045.1 Candidatus Latescibacterota bacterium
TCTCGGTCGGGGAGGAAATCTGACCCCCCCTTAGGGTAAGCTTGGGAACCTGCCCCTAAATATGCCATATTCTAACCTAAAACGCAAGAAAGGAGGAAGGTGTATTCGAAAGTAATTCCCAATGCTTTCTAATATACCAGATCCATAGATGAAACAGCGTTCTTTCGGAATGGCTGTCTGTTTGGGTATCCTCATCCCAATGCTGACAGGTCATAGCTCGTCCGCGTCGGAGCAAGCGAGCGCACAACACGACCGCAGTGCTCAATCCGGACACGATCATCCGGATCGCTTACGAACGCAATCCCAGGATTGCGGCCGCGCGGCATAAGCTCCGATCCTCGGAATACAACTACAAGCTGTTTGAGAGCGAGTATTCCCAGTTCATCCCCCTGATCATGGACTCCCGGGTGCAGAGGGGAACCGAGGATTCGGAAAGAATCACCTCGGGAAGACTAACCGCGGGCCTGCGGAAGGAATTCTTCGACGGTTCCTCCGCGTCGCTGGATGCGGGAAACGAGACCGAATGGGACTCGGAAGGCAGGAGCCACAACCAGTTTGTCGAAGGTCAGGTGGAGTTTCCCCTTTTCAGCTCCAACCGAAAATTGAGCCGGGTGATCAAGCGGACCTTTGAAGAGAACGAACTCCACAACGCCAATCTGAACTACGTGGAGCGGGTGCGTACGGTGCTCCACGATGCGCAGGAAGAGTATTACGATCTCATCGCCCGCACGCAGGTTCTAAACACCATCCGGAAATACAAGGAGCGGTTGGAATCGCTGCTGGACGAGCCATGGATTCGGGATCATCCGGCCGACGCCCGGCAGATCGAGGACGAGATAAACTCCTTAGACTCCGACATCAAAGGCTGGGAAGTGACCGTATCCTCTCTTAAAATTCGATTACAAAGAAAGATCGGTCTGGAGAGCCTCGAGGGATTTCAGATCGAACCCGTTCCCCTCGGCCTGGGTGAGAGTGACTATTATGGGAGACACTACGTGGAGGAAAGCACCGAAACCCTTGTGGAACGGGCGATGGCCAACGATGTGAAGATCAAGGTCCTGCACAGTGTGATGGAGAGCGCCAAAGAGAAGAAGCGTCTGGCCGAACAAGGAAGGTGGGATACGTTCGTTTCCATAAATGGAGGATACAGCTATACGGGTTCAACGACGACGACGAGCCGGGGAAGGGGTATTCCGTGGGCATGGGGCTGAAAGTAAAGAAGTTCGACGCGAAGGTCCTGGATTACTCCCGCCTGAAGGCCGAGGAGGACATCCGCAACGTTCAGGCCCGCATCAAGGATCGGGAATTGCAGACCGCGGCCCGGATACGCCAGGAGAAGGGGGAGGCCGAAAATCGCCGGAGCCAGTTGGAAAGTCTGTACGAGAGCCTGCAATCCCGAAGGAAGATCTACACGCTCAAACTGGAAAGCTATTTGAACGGGGAGGAGTCCATTGATAATCTGATCCCGACGTTCCGTTCGCTTCTGAATACGGAGAGGCAGTGTTATATGGTAGGGAACCATTATTTTGACAATATCCGGGACCTGGACTATCTCTGCGCGGTGTATTTTCAAAAACTGGGCATAGAAACGAAATGAGCATTTCAAAAATTTCAAAAATTGCCTGAGGTTCGAAGAAAATAGTCCATCTTTGAAATTTTGGCAATTTTTGAAATTTAGGCAAAGGAATGAAGGAGCAACCCATGATTTTAGAGGTGTCGGAGGAAACAAAGGAGTTCGTGGAGGAGATTCCGGAGGAGATCCGGAATGCGCTGGACGGACGGATCGGTGCGGAGGAAAAAATACGGGTGTCGGTCTCCACGGATATCACCCTGGAGGGTGAGTATGGAACCGGGTGGTTGGTGGCCACGGACAAGCGTTTGATGAGCTTCAGTCCGGATGGGACCGGCGCGCCCCGGGTGATCCACCTACCCCTGGAGGACGTGGCTTCGGTGGAGATGCAGAATCTGTTCGGCAGCAACACGCTGAAAGTGCGGACCGGGGATCGAGGGATCGAAATCGCGCGGTTTTCCAAATCCCTGGTGCCTAAGTTCGCGCAAGTGCCTTCGGAGATCGAAACGCTGATTCGTAAAAAGAAACCGTTGGAGAAGGGCGCTGAGGAAAAAACGGCGCATACAGAAGCGCGATCGGATCGAAAGCAACGCCGGTGTCCGAAATGTGGCCGCGTGATTCCGGAGTCGTCGGACGTGTGTCCCCGGTGCATCAAGAAGGGGAAGCTGCTCTATCGGCTCTTAGGATACGCGGCTCCTTACTGGAAGCTGTTTGCAACGGGGTTAAGCATTATGTTAGTGGCCACGATCATCGGTCTGACGCCTCCTCTGCTGATGCGGATGCTGATAGACGACGTTTTGGTGACTAAACCGTTGACAGAGGGAATAAGCGGACTGCGAACGTTTATTCTGAGCCTGGCTCCAAGGGGAAGCACGTCCCTGTTAGCTTTGTTGGTCGGGCTTTCTATGGTCGTCAGCGTGTCGAGTAATGGGCTGCGTGCCTTCCGGGGCTATCTGATGGCGCGGTTCGGACAACGGATCACGCTCGATCTGCGCAATAAGCTATATCGCCATCTGCACGTGCTCTCGCTGGGATTTTATGCCCAGCGGGAGACAGGACGGATTATGTCGCGGGTCACGCAGGACGTCAGCCGGGTTCAGGATTTCATCAGCGAGGGCTTGCATGAGGGCATCCGCAGCATCCTGACGCTCGTGCTCATCGCGGCGATTCTATTCCGGCTCAATGCGGGGCTGGCGATATTGGTGTTGCTGCCCACGCCGTTTCTCGTGATCGTAACCTTGTTATTCAGCAAAAAGCTGCATCGGGTCTTCCACACCTTATGGAAACGGATGGCGGGGCTCAGCGCGATTCTGGCGGATACGCTGCCGGGCATGCGGGTGGTGAAGGCATTCACGCAGGAAGAGCGGGAGGTGGCCAAGTTCGACCGGAAGAGCGCCCAGCTTTTCTACATGGGGCTTCGGGCGGTCAAATTGCGCACGATGTTTGGGCCGATGATGACCTTCATCACTTATTTGGGGACCGTGATTATCTGGTGGGTCGGAGGCCGGGAGGTGATGGAGGGCCATCTGACGTTGGGGGATTTTACCGCGTTTACGGGGTATATGTGGCAATTCTATTTTCCGGTGCAGATGTTGTGCCGCCTGAATCATCGGTTCCAGCACGCGGCTACGTCGGCGGAGCGGGTGTTCGAGATTTTAGATGCAGAACCTGATATTGCGGATATGCCGCACGCGACCGAGCTTCCGGAGGTCACGGGAAGGATTCAGTTCCGGGACGTGACTTTTGCGTACGAAGAGGGAAAGCCGGTGCTGAAGCACCTTGATTTCGACGTGGAGCCGGGAGAGATGATCGGTCTGGCCGGGCACAGCGGCGCGGGGAAAAGCACGCTGATCAACCTGATCTGCCGGTTCTACGACGTGAATGAGGGAGCGATTTTGATGGATGGGAAGGACGTGCGGGACGTGACGATGAAGTCCCTGCGGAGCCAGATCGGGGTGGTGCTTCAGGATCCGTTTTTGTTCAACGGAACGGTGACGGAGAATATCTCGTACGGCCAGCCGGACGCCGCGATGCGGCAGGTGATTGCGGCGGCCAAGGCGGCGAATGCGCACGATTTCATCATGGATTTCCCCGATGCGTACGACACGCAGGTGGGCGAACGGGGGACCAAGGTGTCCGCCGGGGAGCGGCAGCGACTGGCCATCGCCCGGGCGATTCTGAAGGATCCCCGGATACTGATCTTAGATGAGGCCACCTCGTCGGTAGATACCGAGACCGAAGCCAAAATTCAGGAAGCGCTGGAACGGTTAGTCAAGGGACGCACTACCTTCGCCATCGCGCACCGTCTTTCCACCCTCCGGAACGCGGATCGGCTCTTGATCTTAGAGAAAGGTGAGTTGGTGGAGATGGGCACCCACGAAGAACTGCTCAAGCAGGACGGGATTTACGCCAAGCTGTGCCGGATGCAGACAAAACTGTCGAGCATCCGGGCATGGTGATTTTGATTTCGGATTTGGGATTTCGGATTTTTTGCAACGCAGAGACGCAGAGTTCGCAGAGAAAACCAAAAACCTGCGTGTGAAGTTCTCTGCGTTCTTTGCGTCTCTGCGTTGAGGTTTCATTCCGCAATCCGAAATCCGAAATCATATTTGGGGGAGCAAATTATGGATCGGATGCACATCGAGGATGAGATGGACCTCTTGGATCCAAAGGAACTCCGGGTGTCGTTGGACACGTTCGGGGATCTAAAGGTCCGCCTATCAGGGGAGGCATACACGAAGGTGCAGGCATTGCGGGCGTTTCCGATCTCGGAGGCGATGCGGTTCTTTGTGCTGAGGGAGGAGAGCGGGAAGGAGATCGGGATGATCGAGGATCCGGGCGCGTTGGATCCTTCGTCCCGGAAGGCATTGAAGGAGGAGTTGGAACGGCGGTATTTTATCCCGAAGATCGTTCGGATCAACCGCATTGACGAGAGCTACGGCATGCCCCACTGGGACGTGCAGACGGACCGGGGCAACCGGCATTTTGAGTTGCAGACCCGGCAGGATGCGCGGCGGCTCTCAGCAGGGCGGGTGCTGATCCGGGATGCGGACGGGAACCGGTATGAAATCCCGGATATTCGGAAGCTGGATCCACAAAGTCGGGCGCTCGTGGAGGCGGAGGTGTGAGAACGTGAAACGTGATGCGTGAAACGTAAAACGGAGAGCGAACAGTGACAGACGCTCCAGCGCTATGCCGTTTTCCGGACAAAGCCTGAATGCCCAAGGGAATTCAGTTTTTTTTGAACAAAGCCTGAGCGCCCGAAGAGGGGTGTTCAGGCTTTTTTGGGTGGACGAAATTTCGGACTTGCTTTTTCTCTCCTTCTTTCGTAAATTGTGCGCACACGGTGACCGGCTCAACCCCTTGCCGTGAACTCCACTCCGTTCCGTGCACGGTTCGGGGATTTCCCGGATCGTCCGAAGCGTGCACGGGAGGACGCTTTTTCTCACGTTTCACGTTTCACGTTTTACGCAATAATCTTAGCATTCTCGCAAACTCCGCACACCACCCCCTTACAAAAGGAGAACGCACGGATGAAACATTTACAAGCAGGGTTCGCGAAAGTGAAGATCACGCCGCCGATGGGAACGTTGGTATGTGGGTATTATTTCGA
>JAUWMS010000009.1 GCA_030613045.1 Candidatus Latescibacterota bacterium
GTTTGGAATCGGGTAGGATCAGCATGGCTTACTATCACACCACCGGACCTGGAGGATTATCTCAGCACCGTGGTCGAGGGGGTGATCCGGGAGTTACCGGTGCGGGATTGAGAGGAGAAAAGTGAGGCACAAAGGGGCAAAGGCACAGAGATACAGAGGTAGGTGGCTTTTTTGTGCAGGAGATTTTTTTCTTGACTTTTGCCGGTGAAACGAGTATTATGAGAAATCTCTGAGTTCCTCAGCGGTAAAGGTTTCTCAATTAGAAGTCTATCAGATATAGAGCCTTTTGTTTTGGGTAAGAGAGGACCGGTTCCTGGTTGAAAACTTTGGTGATCTCTTTTCTGATGGGATGGGTCGGCCTTAGAGGATGGAGGATAGAGAGAGTCGAAATGAAGGTGCGTCTGTCCTTGCCAAATAGCAGTCATAGATGTATTGCGTTTATACACGAGTTAAGCGAAATCGCTATAATGTTTGGAGGGTTACATGGAATCCGCAGACCTTTGTATACCAATCTACTTGAACCAGAGAATCGTTTTCGATCTGCTTGCTGTCATCGAAGACGGGTTCTCTCGAATGTCTACTATCAAG
This sequence comes from Candidatus Latescibacterota bacterium, assembly GCA_030613045.1. Classification (GTDB taxonomy): domain Bacteria; phylum Latescibacterota; class 4484-107; order 4484-107; family 4484-107; genus 4484-107. The sequence goes on from JAUWMS010000009.1 coordinate 589, forward strand.
ACTTCTACATCAGAGGCGGAAAGTCATAAATCTGGTTTGGGAGCGTCCATTGGTGTGAGCAATGTCTTTGCACTGCTGGGAGTTTCTTTCAAGGGGGAAAGGGAGACTGAGAATGGAACCCAAGAAGGCACCGAGACTTCAAAGGAGAAGGTTCATACTCCCACTTCCTTGTTTTCAAAACTTCGTTTTCTACTCAAGCAGAAGCAACTCCTCACAGAAATCCCGATGGAGGAAGGTTCTATCGAAGACTTCATGAGTGGACAGTTTGTCGAATTCCGGGCCATATTGAGGAAGAACCCTCTGGTTGACACAATTGAAGGATTCGTGCAGTTGATGAACATGGCCATCCTATTCACCGATGAGCAAACCAGTCCAGCAAAGGGGAAGCATACGAAAGGCGGTCGACACCGAGACCCCAATCAACTGATCATGGAACAGATGGATGGTATGTTGAGTGCCATGACCGCATCAAATTCAATGGAGCTTATCGGGGAGATCCTGGGCACTTCGACAATCAAGGCCGTCCTTTCCACTGAACTCCAATACTTTAACGACCGAAGTGTGTCCGAGATCATCGATGGTGAGTTCCGCGTTCTCGGCAAAGTTATTCGGGTTCTCATGCCAGACTCCGGAGAGGTGATCAATCTTCTTCGCAAAACAAGTTTCAGTAGACTGCAGGGCAAAATCTTTGATCAGCTGGGAGATGCTTTTGTAGGGGTCGAGGGAATGGGCATCACGTTTCCGGAACTTGTCACCGAGATCGAAGGGCCCGCGCTACAGGTAATTCCGATCGCGGTATTCGCGTAGTTGAGTGGCTTCGCGTAACACCAGATTGGCAGCTCACTTCGTTCGCCGAAAATCGCTTCGCGGCTTCGCCAATCTGAGATACGTTGGACAAAATTCCTGGTTGCGCGAACATATGCGATAGCATTTTCAAGGAGACTGCCCATATCTTTTTTGGAGTATACGATGGATCAGAATAACCGGAAACTAAAACTCAGCAAAAGATGGATCATTTTTCTCTATCTCTACTATTTCATCATATTTCTCACGGGATTCTTGGCGTCAGTCTTTGCGATTTGCCCTCGCTTGTTGGGAAGCAAACAGTTTGATATTTTCGAAACTGCACTGATCGGGGCTATTGGCATGGCGCTAAACGGCAGTTCCATCTTCTATACCCGTAAACTATACAAATCCACAATAAGTGGGAGGTTGCTGGTATCTGAGGAGCGTGCAGACTTTATCGAACGCCTAGGAAAGGGAACATACTTTTTCGCTCGTCCTCTTTTCGCAATGGGATTTGCCGTTCTAATCGTTGTTGGACTTCAATCGGGGTTCATTGTCTCGCTCACGGACAAAACAACTCTTGACGAGGGTTTTGTCTACCTTGTGATGTTCCTGTCGTTCTTCGTGGGGTTCTTATCAGGTAGGTTCATCAAATACCTTGAGAAGAAGGGCAGCTCGTTCGTGGGAACCATCGTGCAGATGAAGGAGGGAGAGAGTGACAACTAACAAAGACGATGTCGAGTCAAACATTAAGGAGCTTGAGAAGACTGCTGAGCGCATATTGGACTTAAAGCGGCAAGCCAACCCAAGACGTCCTCTGGTTATTGAGTTTTGTGGTAGTCCGAAGTCTGGCAAGTCGGCATGCATCAATTCTTTAGATATGTTCCTTAGACGCAACAAGTTCAGGACTAGAATTTTGTCCGAACGCGCCAGCGTCTGCCCGATTAGCGACAAGTTTGACCCGAATTTCAACATCTGGACAGTCTGTTCTGCTATCGCGGAACTCACGGAGATTTTATCGAACTACTCGAAGGACTGCGATGTCGTTATTCTCGACAGAGGACTCTTCGATGCCATCTGCTGGTTTGAATGGCTGCATAAGGAAGAATGCCTCGACGATGTAAACCACGAGTCACTTGTAAGCTTCCTTACCATGAAGAAGTGGCGTGAGACCTTTGACCTCGTTTATATCTTCACTGCTACGCCTGAAGAGTCTCTTCGTAGGGAGTATGCCAATCTACTTACACGAAAGACCGGTAGCATAATGCAGCCGAAGGTGCTTAACAGCTATCGAGAGGCAGTTGAGAAGTGTGAGCAGGAATACGGAAGACTCTTCCGAAATGTTCAGATATTCGACACAAGCAATACAGACCTGAACGAAGTGAACTACCAAGTGACAAAGAATGTTTTGTCCATTCTATATAAGAGTGTTGCCGAAAAGATCGGATACTTTCCTGCAAGTGCTTTTCGGCTTCAGGCCAATACGCTATGTCGATTTGACGATGTCCTAATTGATAAGGCCATCACTTTTGACTTCGATAGCAGGAGCAACGTCGAGGACAATCCCGAAAGAATCCAACCGATACCTATACTCGTCGTAACCGACCCGGAGCATTCTCGTGTGCTGGTCGCTAAGAAAAGCAAGAGGGCGAGCGGCATACGCTCGCCTGAGTTTGATAAGACGTTACTATACTTCGGCGGTCATGTCCGGGAAGAGGATACCGCTTACCATCCTCCTTCCGATATTCTTCAGATAATGAAAACGGCATTGTGTAGAGAAATACGAGAGGAGATAGACATTCACTTCTCCCCGGACGAAGAAAACCCATACTGCATATGGTCCGACACTACGGAACGGAGCCAAAGACATCTTGCCATATGCTTCCTTTTCGAAAAACCGTTAGATTTTGTTCGATACAAGTTAGATAAATATGAATTTGTGACCCGGAGCGGGAGTGTCAAAGAGATCGAGGAGTTCTGCAAGCACGCGGATGATCTTGAAGACTGGAGTAGGGTAATTTTCAGGGAAGTTTTTGGCAAGAAGTTTCAAGCACAAGCAGAACAAATGCGGCTACTATAGATAGAGACATCCAATACTCTGAGAACGCGCAACCTGAAACTCTGCGCCTTCGGCTTGCCCTACGGGACATTGCTCCCCGTTGTCGCAGCATCGTATATACTGTGAACGTTAGCCGCCATTAAGAAGAGGAGATCCAAAGGTGCAATCATATACTGGTCTTGTAAAGAAAGAGGGAAATCAGTATGCTTCTCTATGTGTAGAGTTGGATATAGCTTCCTGTGGGCATTCAAAAAAGGAGGCCATCGAAGGGTTGAAAAACGGAATAGAAGCGTACCTTGCGTATATGATTACCGAAGGGAGAGCGCATGAGATTTATCGGCCTGTTCCCATGAACGCGTTAAAGGAGTTTCTATTCCCTGAACGCACGAACTACGAACAGCCCTTAAAAGCCATTCCACTGGAATTTGAATATGCCTACACGACAGAATCTATCCAAAGGATGAATTGAACAGATGACTCTTGAAGAGATCAAGAAGGTTGCAGTCCCGGCGTGCAGAAGATTCGATGTCAAAAGTCTGGACGTCTTTGGCTCGCTTGCCCGGGGGGAAGGACGATCATCCAGTGACATTGATTTGCTCGTGGAGTTCGAGGACCCGGATCAGAGACCCTCGAAACGCTTCTTCGGGCTGCTCCATCATCTTGAGGACGTCCTCGGACGCGAGATTGATTTGCTAACGACCACCGGACTCAGGAATCCCTATTTCCGTCAGAGGGTCCTCAAAGAAAGGATCAATATCTATGGAGGATCAAATCCTCAAACATCTCTATGACATCGGAGAAGCGGCATCAGCCATTATCCGCTTTGTCCGTGGGAAGATGTTTGATGACTACGAGGACGATGAATTGCGAAGGAGGCGATGATCATGCGAACCTTAGAATTTGAGTCCAGGCTTCTAAAAGATGGGCGCTTGTATTGTCCTGAAGAGGTCCTCAAGCAGGTTGCCTATTCGGGGAAGGTGATTGTGAGGGTCATGATGGAGTTTAAGGAAAAAGAGCCTGAGAAGGGGGCGGCTGTCACCGAGAAACAGATTCAAGGCATTATGAAAAGGCAGGGCGTGGACAGGGGAACAGTGATCCATGCCTTGAATACAGCAGGATCATTCGCTTCAGACGAAGCGTTTGAAAGGGAGGTTTTGGAGGCGCGGGAAAGGAGCAAGATATGTCAAATCACCGATTGAGACTTTTTCTAACTGCACCGCAGAGACGCAGAGAGCGCAGAGAAAATCCACAGGCAAAGGATTGAAGTGCTTTGCGTTCTTTCGGGTTTTTTTGAGGATGTTTCGCCCACGGAAAAGGAACTCCCACTGAAATGTGGGGTTGCGCTTATTTCTGTGGGATTTTTTGTTTTTGGGGCGAAAAACACGTTGACGTTTGCACCCTTATGAAGTATATTTCGACCTCCGGAGGAACGTTGAATCCCGGACCTCCAAGAACGCAATGAGTGACCGGCGATCGGCGGCGGGTAAGGGCGCGGGGCCACGACTCACGACTCACCACCACGACTCACCACTCACCGAAAGGATCTTTCAGTATGAAACGATTCAAAGAACTGTTGGAAAGTGGCCGTCCCGTATTGGGAACGTCTATTCTGTATGAATCCCCGGCCATGATCGAATCGCTGGCAGGTCAGGGCTGGGACTGGTTCTGGTTGGATGGTCAGCACGCGCTGCGGCAGCACACCTGGCTGGAGCACATTCGAGCGTGTGAACGGATTGACGTCGCGCCGGTGCTCCGGGTGCCGTCCAGCGACGGGCATTTCATCAGCCACGCGCTGGATCTGGGGGCCTGGGACGTCATGGTGCCGATGGTCGAGTCCGCTCAGCAGGCCCGGGAAGCGGTGCGTGCGGCTCATTTTCCGCCGCTGGGATCGCGGAGTGCGGCCGGGAAGCGCCCGATTGCGCTGCATGGTCTGGAGTATCTGGAAATGGCCGCGCGGTGGACTACGCTGAGCGTCCAGATCGAGACCTGTGCGGGCATGGAGCACTTAGACGAGATCGCGGCCGTGCCGGGCGTGGATGCGCTCCTTATCGGAACCGGCGATCTTCGCTTGAGCATGGGGATTCCGCTTAAGGAGACCCCCGAAGAAATCGAGGATGCGATCCAGCGCGTCGGTCGGGTGGCGCGAAGCAACGGTAAATATGCGGGCCTCATCTGCACGCCGGAGGAGATTCCACTGCGAAGGGAGCAGGGCTATTCGTTTTTTACGATGTCCATATCCGTAGCCCTGATCTCCGATACAATGAGCCAACTGCTGAAGAAGGCAAAAAGTTTTGCGGAGTAGGGAGGGGAATCCGGGTTTCCAAATGATGATGTTCTCGTAAGAAGTCCGAAATCCGCCATAGAGACACAAAGACCAGGGCGAGAAGAAATCACATCATTATTCGAGGTTCCTGCAAAAGTCATAAATAGAAGTCACTGAGCAGGAGTTAAGTACGGTAACCGTAGGTCTATCCGTTCTTGTCTGACCAAGTCTGAGCTAAATGATCATAAAGATGAACAGACAGAAATGTCTGTTCTACCAAGTGTCTGCAAAAAGTCTATCCGATCAGATTGCTTCGATGCTTCGCGCCTCGCAATGACGATGAGAGCGTCCTTTTGTCTTTGCGAGCGAAGCGAACCACGCACGTTTTTCCGATTTGTGCAAGCGGCTCCTTTGCACACCTGATTCACGAATAATGCAGGTGAGGTGATATGAGTTCTTCAAACATTGAAATTCTTGCGTACGAGCCTACGCCACTTGGATTCCTCTGCCTGAGACGCCGCGAACTGCTTTCTGATCCCGGAACGGTGGTAACGGAAATCACGTTGAACCATGAATTTTTGATGAGCAGCGCCAACACGATTTCTGAGCGGCAACTCGCGAGGAGCGCACTCGACTTGAACATGGAAACGGACTTGAAGGTTCTCGTCGGCGGGCTTGGCTTGGGTTATACCGCACGCGAAGTGCTCACCTCCAAGCGCGTTGCTTCTGTCGAAGTAGTTGAGTTATTGCCCGAGGTGATCGCCTGGCTTAATCGCGGACTTTTTCCACTGGCGGAAGAACTCAAAGCGGATGCCCGTTTATCCGTAGGCGCAGGGGATATTTTCGACAGGCTTTCCAAGCCGCCCGATCGGGAATTCGATCTTATCTTAATTGATGTGGATCATGCTCCGGATGAAAACCTGGACCATTCGAATGCCGCCTTCTACACGGAGGCGGGCCTTGGGTCGGCGAAAGCGCATCTAACGTCCCATGGCGTTCTCGCGGTTTGGTCTTACGCGGAAAACGCTCCATTTGCCGCGGCGCTTCAAGCCGTCTTCAAAACGGTCAGCGTGCAACCCGTATCCTTTGAAAACAAGCTGATGGATGGGATTATTACGGATTGGCTGTTCTTTGCACGGGAATAGCCATTCGGTTTTAACGGGATCTTTTTGACCCACGTTTTGAATTGAGGATGAACGATGAAAACCGACGTACTCCACTGGTTGGAAGGAAATCCCACGGGGAAACGCCCTTCAAAGGAGACGCTCAATCATCCCGGGATTATCGAGCTGGTTTCGGGTCGTGACGTGTTCCGGGAGACCCCGGAGGCTTTTCTCAGCGCGTACGAAGCGCTCGGGATTGACATTATCAACACAGTGCCGGAGGAAAATGCTCCGCCTCCGGCCAGGCCCGGACAGGTCATCCAGCGAAAAGGCGGCCGGGTTCAGGAGTCGTATCTCGGCGTGTTCAACACCACCTCGCGGATGAAGTTTCCGTACGAGACGGTGGAGGACTTCTGGAAGGCGGACATGGCCGCGCTGGAGTATGCCGATCTGGATCTTCCCGGGGCTCAGTATTTTATGCCGTGCACGCGGGAAGCCATCGAGCGCAAGACGGCGTTCGTCGGCGAGGTCGGCCTCTATTACTACCAGCTCTATACCACGCTTTTCATGTGGGGAGGCGAAGCGCTGGGCTGGGAAATTTTTATGCTGGCGGCGGGCATGGATCCCGAAAGGGTCGACGGGCATTTTCTGGAACCCGTGTTCCGGAAGAGCAGGGAGATTGTAACGATGCTGTCGGAACTCGATAGTCCGTGGGTGTTCTGTCACGACGACATTGCCATGACCACGGGCCCTGCGTTCCGGCCGGATTGGTACCGAACCTATATATTCCCCCGGTACAAGGAACTCTGGAACATTCCTCATTCCAAGGGGAAGAAGGTGTTTTTCGTGGCGGACGGGAAGCTGGATTGGGCGCTCGAAGCGCTCAGGGACAGTGGGTGCGACGGGGTGATGTTTGAATCTCCGGCCACCGATCTAAATGCGGTGGTTGATATTTGGGGAGATGCGTTTTTTATCGGGGGGATTGATGCCCAGATTCTGACGCGCGGGACGCCCGATGACGTGCGTGGCCACGTCGCGGATGTTCACCATAAGACGCGCGACTGCAAAGGGTTTGCCCTGTGCTGTTCGGGAGGGTTGTTCGGGAATATCCCTCTGCAAAATCTGGAAGCCTATTTCGACGCGCGGGTTGAACTGGGGTACACGAAACCGGATTGGCGACAGTCGTAATCCTACCGTAAAGACGTAATTTTACCGCAAAGGCGCAAAGAACGCAAAGGGGAACAAACGGCCTGATCGTTTGATGATCTGAAAGGACGCTCCTTTTGGGGTTGGCCCTGGATTATTCACAAGTCTTGGATGATGTGCCCCGACTTCAGGCTTTTCTTGAAAAATAGCGTTTTGAAACCGGAAATCCAAAACACCTTGCTGCACAAAGGCAAAAGAGGATTTTGGGCAGATTTGTGAATAATGCAGGGGAGATGGCCCGTCAGGGACAGGATATTTATAGCAGTCGAAAATAGCCGATATGCTTCCCCCAGTCCCGTGAGGGACGAAATAGACACGGCAAACACATAATGACGAAAGGTGCATTCGGAAGGATATTGGATGAATATGCTGTCCCTACGGGACTGGGAAATGTTTTTTGGGATTGTTTTGCTATAGATATTTTGTCCCTAACGGGACAGAACCTGGGTTATTTACAAGTCTTGGATGATGCGCCCCGGCTTCAGGCTTTTTTTGAAAAATAGCGTTTTGAAACCGGAAATCCAAACCACGTTGCTGCTCAAAGGCAAAAGAGGATTTTGGGCAGATTTGTGAATAATGCAGGTTATGTCGTTTGTGCTGCGAAAGAGAATTTCCAGACACGTTATACGGAGCAAAAAACGGAGGACTTTAACGAGGAGAGGTCTCATTTGCGAGCGATAACCACCATCATTTTCGACTTAGACGGCACTTTGGTGGATTCGAGTGCCGACATTTTCAACTGCGTTAATCTGGCCTTGCAGGAAATGGCCCTGCCGGAAGTGACCATGGAACAGGCCAAAAAAGGCATCGGTCCCGGCTCGCAGGTGTTCACGCAGACGATGCTGCCTCGTGATCAATTTCACCGCTGGGAGGAGCTTCTGCAAATTTATCGGCGGTTCTACGTGGACCGGTGCACGGAGCGATCCACGCTTTATCCCGGCGTGGAAGCACTCATCCGGCGATTGAATGGGTCGTCGCCGACCAATCCCAACCTGGCCGTAGCCACGAACAAACCCCGCTCCATGACCGACCGGATTCTGGATCACTTCGGATTGCTTCCCGAGTTTCGCGTGGTCATCGGGCCGGAGGACGTCGTCCGCCTGAAACCCGATCCGGAGATGATCCACACCATCCTGCGCAACACCGGAAGCCCACCCGAAGAAGCCCTGCTCGTGGGAGACACCGACAACGACATCCGGGCCGGAAAAAACGCCCGCATCCTCACGTGTGGCGCGGCGTATGGCTATTTCCCCAGGGAGCGTTTGCAGGCGCAGCATCCGGATTTTCTGATAGACGCTCCGATGGAATTGCTGACCGTTCTGGATGGAAGGCTGCCGAAAGGGGAACGCAAAGGGGGAAGCGCAAGTACCCAGTGAAACGTGAGGCGTAAAACGTAAAACGTAAAAACCACACCACGCAACACGTTAGTAAGCTCCGAACTCCCTGTAGGCTTCAAAAAGTGCGAGGATATTCTCCGTAGGCGTATCCGGCTGAATATTGTGCGCGGTGCAAACGATGTATCCGCCGCCGGACTTTCCCGCGTCCATCTGTCTCCGGACATGCTCCCGGACAGCTTCGGGCGTGCCATTGGGAAGCACCTCCTGAATGTCAATCCCTCCCTGAAACGCCAGATCTCTTCCGTACTCCCGTTTCAGTTTTTTCAGATCCATCCCGGCGGCTTTGGGCTGAAGCGACTGAAGAATATCCAGTCCGGCTTCGATAAAGTCCGGGATAAGCGCCACCACAGACCCGCACGTATGGTGCATCACCCGGATGCCGTATTGGTGTGCGAGCGCGATATACTCCCGAAATCCCCGGCGGAAATATCTTCGCCACATCGCGATGTCCATCATCGGCCCCGACTGGGTGCCGAAATCATCGCCCATCATGAAAATATCAATCTTGCCGTCAGCGGCCTCAAAGACCCGGCGGTTGTACTCGAGGAAATACTCCCGGATGTGCCCCACAACAGCCTCGACCATCTTCGCATCGAGCGCGAGATCCATATACGCCTGCTCCATCCCCCGAAGATACATCATCGGCTTGAGTTGGGCCGTGCGATCCAGACGATCCCCGGCATTGACCACCGCGTACCCTTCAAAGCGTTCGCAATCCGCCTTCAGCGTGGAATAATCCCATCCGTCCGGTGAGGGCCATCCCGGGTATCGGTCCGCCTCTTCCGCGGTCTTCATCTCCGCCAGTGGGGAGTCCACCACGTGCTTGTAGCTCCACCGGAATGCCCCGCGCTCCACGAACATCCGTTTCCGGCGCACGCCCCAGAGGTCTTCTACGCTCCCATCCTGATAGGTCTTAAGCTCCTGGCCGGCATAGCTGGGCCCTGGAATCGTACGCAGATCCACGTCCAATCGCCGTAGCAACGCCTCCTTGTCCGCAAGGCCAAAGTGGCGCCCAAGCCGCTCCGTAACCTCCGGAGCCGCCCAATAATCCACGGGCACCCGATCCGGTTCCTGATGTCCGATTGCCGTCAAAACACGTTGTTTGGAAGTCATGCGCTTTCAATCCTCCCCTCTCAGGTCAATGATCTCCCGCTTCATGCGATCCCGATCTGGAATCTTCGGGCGGTTCTCGACTCTGCGCGATGATCACGTTCAACTGAAAAAAGGTTCCGGCTTCCATCCCTAACAAGGTCAACATGTCGAGGCTACTTAGGCGACACAGCCCAAAAGGTCGAGGCAGCCCAACAGAAAGAGCCTCGACTGAGAGTGTCGCCCTAGTCGACACTCCTTTTATCGAACTGTGACGACTTATTGGACTGCCTCGACTTCCTGATTTCACAGGCTGCTTTCATAAAGCCCGGGAATAAGCCCGGCCGCTTCTATGGCAAAGAAGTGAGTGGGTCTTCAATCGTCCTCTCGTTTACACGGATCGCCAGAGCACCCACATCCCTTTTTTCCGTCCACCGTCCGGCTTGCGGTCATAGTAGAGTTCGAAAGCTTCTCCGGAGTCCGTACGCACCCGAAAAAAGGTGCGTCCGACGCCCCACGACCCGGCCCCTTTGCCATCGCCGCTCTGCCACTCCCTTTCCACCCGGACCACACGATAATTTCTTCCCCGCCAGCGGAAGGCGGATGGCGCGATAGCGACCTTCTCGAAATGTCCCCGGTCGAACGCCACAGAGATGATTTCACCGATGAATGCCATAGCTCAGACCAATCACGAAGACACAGAGACACAGAGACACAGAGGCACAGCGCGGCCAAGCTGCAAATAATCCCCAAAAACAGCGGGACACGGAATCCACGAATTTTCACGGATCAAACAAAGGAGTATGGGTGGAAAGACCAACAATCCAACCCAACCTCGCCCAACAAGAACTTTATGAGAAATTCTGCAGGTCAATAGTACAGAGAAGGTTATGTCGGATTTTTTGCTGTCCTGGTATCCCTGTGGCGAGAGAGCGTGTCCTGTTTTTCGTCGGCAGTCACAGGTCAACGACCTCCACCTTCATGCCATCCAGATCTAAAATTGCCGCCGTGCACCGGCCGCTCACCCATCCGCACACTTCGCCGGGGTTGACCACCAACGTGGGGCCTTCCCGGACGTCCGCCTCGTGCGTATGCCCGTACACGATGACGTCGAAATCGCCGCTGTGGGCCAACGCCTCTATGCAGCTCGGCTCGTGCATCAGGACGAATTTTTTTCCTTCGTACAGAAACGTGTGCACCCCGGCGTAGATCTCCCCGATCTCCCGGAACGCCTTTCGCAGCCCCGCGCACTCCCCGTCGTTGTTTCCGAAGACGCCGACGAAGGCGCTGTCTAACTTTCCAATATCCTTCGCGGTAAAGGGCGCCACAAAATCCCCGGCGTGCAGCACCAACCCCACACCCCGGTCGTTGAGCAACGCCACCGCTTTTTGTATGGCCGGACGATGATCGTGCGTATCCGCGATCAGCCCCACCAAATGGGGATGTTTCATCCGATTCTCCTCATAAATAGTAGGTTATGTCTATTCGGTGGAGCCTCTTGCAAAAGTCCAAGAAACGAGATTGCTTCGCTGTCGTTCGCAATGACATACCGTTTGGATGGTTTTTTATTCGAGGCTCCTTCTATTGGGCTGCCTCGACTTCGTAAAAAGATAATTCTTGCCACGAAGAACGCTAAGGGCACTAAGAAAAAAGCATAACCATATAATTATTAGGTAGTTTTCTTCTTCGCGTCCTTGGCGCCCTTCGTGGCAAAATCAGCTTTAGAACCTTTTTAAGAGAGGAGCATTGGATAAACCTTTTGCAAGAGTCTCGTATCCCTTTTCTCTGTCTTTGCCTCTCCCTGCGTTTCTCTTTGCGTGCTTTGCGTCTTTGCGGTGGATTAGAAAAGTCTCATGTCGGAAGCGGACTGAGTTGCGGCGAGAGAGGCCTGCAAAAGGAGACCGCCGGAATCCGTGTGACTCCGGCGGTCTCTTTGCTTCCTTTCTGATTAAGGGCCGTTATTCTTTCTCCTCTTCCGGCTTTTCCTCGGCCTCCGGTGCGGCTTCGGCTTCCTCGTCCGGAGCCTCCTCTTTCACTTCCTTTTCTTTCTCCGCCTCTTCCGCCTGTTTTTTCTCTTCTTCGAGCTTTTGCTCTTCCTCTTCGCGTTCGCGCTCCTCCTCCTCTTCCTCCTGATCCTTCTTCTCAAGCAGATTCTCGTCGTCCTTCTTTTGCCTCAGGATAAGATAGATGAGCGTCTGGCCCGCACAGCAAATCGAGAAGCTATACGAAAGCACGAAAAAGACCACGAGAAGCATCATGATCCCGGCGATCCATCCGGAGACGAGCAGCGTTCCGCCGACTCCGGACGCAGTTCCACCGATAAAACCACCGGCGACAGGACATTGGGCGGGGAGCAAACGAAGGGCGACCTGGATGATTGAATCCATCTTGTCCCCCATCCACAAGCCGCAAGCCCAATGGATAAGCTGCGCCGCCTTGAAGCTGAAGATCGCAAGGATGACGGTTGCAAGAACGGCATAGAACTTGAGCAAAATCTCATACAGCGCAATGCGCCACGGCTGGCTCCAGACCGTCGAGAAAAGCTGAATCACGGTCTCCAGCGTATCCTCTCCGGTGATTCCCACGATCGCCGGAGCGAGGGCCAGGGACACGATAAATACGACCCACAAAAACACGACGAAAAGGGAGACCGCGAAGATGAGCGGCAATCCGAGAGAAAAGGCCAGTTCGCCTATGTAGGGAATCCTTGCCAATAATCCGATAAGGGCTCCACAGAGGATCAGAAAGGCCATCATCCCAAAAAGCGCCAAAGGCGAGAAGATCGTTGCCTTCCAGTTCTTCTTCACATAGTTTCTGGCATCCCCCATCGAATAGAAATCATCGCCCTTCAACTGGCGATAGGTGATCTTGGCCACGGCCGTGGCGTACCGAAAGAGCACCACGATGGCAAAGAGGATGCCTACGACGTAGATCAGCGCGGTGTACCATGGCACTCCGGATAGGCATACCCAGGGATACAGCCCGAACGTTCCCCAGATTGCTCCAAAGCTCTGTCCCCCCGCGAGCAATGCCACGTACGTCAGGATCGCGTACCCGAGGTAGGCTATGATCAGCCCGCTGAAGGAAAGACCGATCTTCTTGCCGCTCCAACCCAACCGGACGGCTCTCAGAAGATCCCGACAATCGAAATAGAGTTTGGTCACCCTATCCCTCCTTTCTGAAAAAATGATGATGTTCAGGCCCGAATTGCGTGGATCAAGAGACGGAGAATTTACCAAGGAAACCTTTCAAAATTGCCGGGATTTCAAAAATCGAGCAAGGCAATTTTGGTCGTTTCCCATGTCCTTTTTACTCTGCCGCTCCACTTTCCGCAAAACCGGATCGAACCGATGGATGAAAAGGTTCCGATTTACGAACAATACGAGAATATACGCTTTGAGAGGGGTTCTGTCAACCTTTTTTTTCCGATTCGGCCCTTTTTTATCCTTCTTGAGGCGGGCCACCCGATCCCGGAGACGGTCCCCGTCACGAAGTGATCCCATACGCCCATCCGATTGACGCCGAATCCGCGATAAAGGCAGCCGTTTTTTGGCGTTCTCAAGGAGAAAACCCTTGACATCCCCCTTCGCACTTTGTAATTTTGAGTCCGGCGTGAGCGTTTCGCGGGAGACTCTTCTTTTTTGGGTGAGTGGTGAATGGTGAATGGTGCGCCATCTTTCGTAAT
>JAUWMS010000477.1 GCA_030613045.1 Candidatus Latescibacterota bacterium
CGCCCTCCGGCGAAAAGCAAAGGCGATTGGCGTCGGTCCAGCGCCACGCGCCAACAGGAGTCTCCGGAGGCGCTTCCCAGATGAGCGCGCTATCGGGAATCGCCTCCCGCATCGCGTCGTCGAAAACCAGCGCTATCGGGCGATCCGGGGAAACGGCGAGGACTTCTTTGGAAGGTGCGTAGGAAACCACGTGCGGCCGCAACGTATCCGAACGCGCGCTTCCCGTAAACGAAGCCACCCGACTCTCCTCGGAGATAGGATGGCTCCAGAGGTCGCGTCCGAAGACCGAGACTTTATACTCCGCTCCCGAATGCTGTGGCTCCGTCAGAAGGTGGATTTTGGAGGCCGTCGTCGACGTTTCCGATTCAGATGCTTCCGGGAGGATAGCTTGCGCCTCGACGCCCAAGCCTTCGATCTCAATCCGCAGCGACGAAAGCTCGATCTCCTTGCTGAGGCGCAGAGTCACGTGCGTTCGGTCGGACGCCCGCACGGAAAGCAATTCGGGCGCCGTCGTATCCCGGACGGCCAAATAAAGATCGCTCAGTTCGACCGCACTCGTCGAATCCGAGAGCGCGACGTCGCCCGAACAGATGCCCAATGGATCTCTGCTCCGCGTGTATTTTTCGTTGCGATCCCTGTCTTGAAACGCGAAGAGACGATACACGCCCGGCGAAAGATAGGTCAGCGCAAAGGTCCCTTCCTCCGCGGTCTGGGTGATGTAATCGCCGGTGCGCGCCCCCGGATCGGGATCGGGTTCCGCCTTCAAATCGTAGGCCAGCACGTAAACGCCCGCGCCGACTTTTTTTTCTCCCCGAACACGCCCCCTGATCTCCCCCCGGCTGAGCCGTCCGCCCGTGGAGAACGCGAAGCTGTACGATTCCTTCAGACGATTACGGCGCTCGTCCCGCGCGCTGGTTCCCACGGTCACCACGTAGGTCCGATCCGCCTTCAGCCCGGACGGAAGTTCGATTCCCACCTGCTTCCCGCTCCAATCGAAACGTAGCGCGCCTTCCGGATTGGGCGAGACAAAAACCGCCTTCTCCACCGAACGCGGTTCCATCCGCTCGCTGAACGTGATCTCGATCTTTTCGTTGAGGGCCACGTTCAGGGCGCCGCCGGCCGGCTGCGTGACAACAATTTCGGGAGGCGTCTTATCCTCTGGTCCTCCGGGGGGAAAGCCCCGCTTGGCACAGGAACAAAATAGCATAGCCCAGAAAAAGAAAAGTGGAAAGAGGAAACAGGTCCTTCCTGGGGAAATGCCAACGGTAAAAAAACGAAGACCAAAACGCGTCTTCTCTACGCTATCAGAGGGAGAAAGGAAGTTTGACATTGGAGCTTCAAGCGCTGAGATGTTCATAGTCTATTATAGAAATTTCCATTTTTTTGTTTGATTCAGTTTCCGGGCGGAATCCTTTTCAATGAGGAGGCCACCAGAAATCCTGGGAGAAAGACAATCCCTACGCCGGCATAAGTCTTTTCTTAGCGACCCTTAGCGATCTCAGTGGCCCAACAACATTGAGCCGCGAAGTGCGCGAAGGAGTGCGGGCTATCTTGATACCTCTATCCCATCAGCCGCAGCAGAATCGCCTTCTGGATATGGAGCCGGTTCTCCGCCTCGTCGAAGGCAATGGATTGGGGACCGTCCAGGACCTCGCCGGTGATCTCCTCTCCCCGATGGGCCGGCAGGCAATGCGTGACGAGACAGCCATCTTTCGCCTCCTCCAACAACTTCCGGTTGATCTGATACGGACGGAAGGCCTCGGCCCGGACCGCCTGTTCTTCCTCCTGCCCCATACTTGCCCACACGTCGCCGTAGATCACATCGGCTTGCTGGACGGCTTGGCGTGGATCGTCCGTGATCTCAAAGGTCGTTCCATATTCGGAGGCCAGGTCGCGCGCTTTGGCGCTGATCTGTTCGTCGGACTCATATCCCTTCGGACACGCGAGCACGAAATCCATGCCCACCTTCGGAGCCATCAGCATCAGCGAGTGCGCCACGTTGTTGCCGTCCCCCACAAAGACCACCCTTAGCCCCTTCAGGTTCGTCCGATGCTCGAGCATGGTCAATCCGAAGGCCAGCGCCTGACAAGGATGCACCCGATCCGTCAACGCGTTGATTACAGGGACGGTGGCGTATTGGGCCAGTTCCACCACGGATTGATGGAAAAAGGTCCGCGCCATGATTCCGTCCACCCACCGGCTCAGATTTCGGGCCGCATCGGGCACGGACTCCCGTGTGCCCAACTGAATGTCTTTCGGACCGAGATAGATGGCGTGTCCCCCCATCTGGGTCATCCCGGCCTCAAAGGTGACCCGCGTCCGCAGCGAGGGTTTTTCGAAGATCATCGCGAGGGTCTTATTCGGAAGCGCGCCACCGCCTTGTTTTCCGGCCTTGACCGCCAGCGCCAGATTGAACAGATCTGCGATCTCCCGCGCACTCAAATCCGAGATGGATACCAGATCTTTTTTCATGCGAGTCTCCCTTGGCTCCCGTGAAACGTGAAACGTGAAACGTGAAGTGGGGTGGCATCCGGATTTTCGAGAAGTCCTTTGCGTTCTTTGCGGCTTTGCGGTGCAAATCGAATACGAAACCTATCCCCTGATACGATCTTTCCCGATCAAAGCGGACAGGGCGATACTGATCAGGCTCACCATCAACGCTCCGAAGACACCCGTCCAGAATCCGGCTATGCTGAACCCGGCCACCAGCTTCGCCACGATAAGAAACAAAATCCCGTTGATGAAAAACGTGAACAAACCCAGCGTAAGCAGGTTGATCGGAAGCGTGACGATCAGGATGACGGGCCGAATGAACGCATTTACGATGCCCAGCAACAGGGCTGCAACGAGGATGGCCTGGGTCGAATTCGCGCTGATGCCCTCGAACAGATGCGTCACGGTGAGCAACGCCAACGCCGTGATCCCCCATCGGACCAAAAATCCTCTCATCACTCGTCTCCTGAAAGGCAGGTATAGGTAAAGGTGGAGAACGGCCTTTCTTTACCTCTACCTATACCTTTACCTGCTTTCCCCTAGCTTTCCTGACTCAG
>JAUWMS010000016.1 GCA_030613045.1 Candidatus Latescibacterota bacterium
GGATGGGGCTTCAAAACGTTTTCGATGCCCTCTCAGCGGGGCAGTCTTTGGAAGAAGCTGCAGCCTTGAATGCTCTCGAAGTCAAAGAATCCACCGCCTTCTCCCAGAGCGGATACGTATCCGGTGTTGGATCCCGCAATGCCTTCATCGGAGCCGCGTTCCGACTCCGGATGTCCGGAGAGACGTCCGCGATTGTCACCACAGACCGGGGGGCCTACATCCTTCAACTGATCGAACGGACGCCCATAGACGAAGCAGCCTTCGAGCAGGAGAAAGAAATGCTGAAACAACAACTCCTCCGGAAAGAACAAAACCGCATCTACACGGCCTGGTTCGCCGATCTCGAGGAACGCGCCGAGATCGTGGACAACCGGTATCTGTTTAATTACGATTATTAAGAGGAGACTGTTCCTTCGTGAAGCGTAAAACGTAAAGCGTAAAGCGTGAAATGCGATCTCATTTTGGATTTCGGATTGAACACCCGAAATCCAAAATTGAACAATCCGCAATCCGCAATCCAAAATCCAAAATCCAAAATCCGCAATCGTCCATGGAAACCATCCATCTCATTAGTCTGGGCTGTCCGAAGAACCTGGTGGACAGCGAGCGCATGTTGGGCTTATTGGAGCGGAGTGGGTATGCCTTGACGGAGGAACCCGAAGAAGCCGACGTGGTGATCGTGAATACGTGCGGCTTTATCGCCCCGGCCAAGGAGGAATCTCTATCGGTCATTTTTGAGGCGGCCCGTCTGAAGGAGGAGGGACGTTGCAGGGCGTTGATCGTGGCGGGATGTCTTTCGCAGCGGTACGGAGATACGTTGAGACGGGAGCTTCCGGAGGCGGATGCGATTCTCGGTCTGAAGGACGTGGAGCGGATCGTGGCGCATTGCGACCGGCGCCTCGGGCATCGTCGTTCGCAAGATCTTACCGCGGAGGACGCTGAGTGCGCAGAGAGAAGACAGGTTGAGGTTGAGAAAGGCGGAATGGGGTCGTCTCAGCCTTTGTCTTTCTCAGCGACCTCCGCGGTCTCTGCGGTGAAAACGAAGGGATTTTCGTCCCTCCCAAGTGAAGCGATCTGTTCCAATGGTGCACGGCATCTGCTGACGCCGAAGCATTCCGCGTATCTGCGCATTGCGGACGGGTGCGACAATCGGTGTTCGTACTGTGCGATTCCGATGATTCGGGGTGTGTATCGCAGTCGTCCGGAAGATGCGCTTATCGCCGAAGCCCGGGTCTTGTGCGAACAGGACGTGCGGGAACTCAATCTGATCGCGCAGGATATTACCCGCTATGGAGAAGACCTTTACGGCGAACCGCGATTGAGCGGTCTGATAGATGCCCTTTCGGAACTGGACGATCTTCGCTGGATTCGACTGCTCTACACGCATCCGGCGCACTTTTCTCAAGACATGATCGGCTGCATCGCCCGGAACGAAAAAGTATGCCGGTACGTGGATCTTCCCATCCAGCACATCTCCGACCCGCTCCTTCGTGCGATGAATCGGAAAGTGACCGGGGACGATATTCGAAAACTGATGCAGCGTTTGCGATCCGAGGTTCCGGGGATCGCGCTTCGCACCTCGCTGATCGTGGGATTTCCGGGCGAGACGGAGGCGCACTTCGAGGAATTGCTGGACTTCGTCGCCGAAGCCCGCTTCGAGCGGTTGGGCGCGTTTATTTATTCGCGGGAGGAGGACACGCCGGCCGCCGCGTTCGACGATCAGATTCCAGAGGAAATCAAGCGGGAGCGGCTGGACCGCTTGATGATGCAGCAGCAGGAGATCACGTCGGAGCGGAACGAGTCTTTGATCGGAACGCGCGTGCAGGTGCTCGTAGATCGTCCCGGCGATCAGGCCCCGATCCGGTGGGTGGGACGCACGGCGTGGGATGCGCCCGACGTGGATGGCACGGTGCTCATTACCGAGGGCGATGCGCTCCCCGGCGATTTCGTCTCGGTCGCGATCACGGATGCCGATGCGTACGACCTGTGGGGGGCTATCGTTGGCGGAGAGAGCGATAGAAAGTGAGAAAGTGGGAAGGTGAGAAAGTGAGAAAATTCTCTCGTTCCCACGTTCTGCGTGGGAACGCAAGCGTGACGCTCCGCGTCTCCAAGAGATTTCCACCTTAGTCATCGAGTGGATTACCCCGGAACTCCGCGAACATGTCGGAAGAACCATTTTTTTCTCACTTTCTGACTTTCCTATCAGACCATAAAGAAAAAAGCCGCTTTTGCTGGTTGGCAAAGGCGGCTTTTGTTTTTTTGGACAGGGGCGATCAGCGGCGAGATGCGCATCCGACCATCGTGGTTCGGGCGGTCAATGTGCAACCCGAAGGCGGGCCCCGATGAACTACCCCGCCGCAAGCAGCGGGGTATCTATAAAAGCATTGAACGCCCCAAGGGGCGGGGTATTAAACCCAGGCTGCGCAAATAAAAATAGAAGGGCCGTCGGATGGGCTTCCGATGCCCCTTTTGCTGTCTAACGGGTTGGATCAGTGGCGCGAGTTACGAGCGTCCACGGTATGCATGGGTTCGCTGTGCTGAACTATTTCATCGAATCCCGGGCGGACAAATGCTCTCGCCGCTGGGAAACTTTTTTCGATTTTCCTGCGCAGCCGATCGAGGTGCACAAGAAAATCGAGGATGTCATCCCCTCGTTCGGGGAAATGGTTACGCATTTCTCGCCACGCAGCGATCGAACGCTCAGTCGCAATCAATGCGACTTTGGCTGATCCATCTGAGTCCTTGGGGAATTCATCCAGAATCTCTGACTTTTCTATCAGCTCACCTCGGATTGTCCTCATAAGTTTGACGTAGATCTGATGCTGATACCAGCGGATGATTTCCACTACATCTTTGAGATTGGCGGCTTCCCCAACCGGGTTGACATTCGGGATATCTAACTCTGCTTTCAAGCGCAGCTCATCCGCCTTTTCCTCAAATAGTCCCGTTGCCGAATCGAACCAGATATTCACCATTTCCCCATAGACCTTCGCCGCACGCGAACACTCGTGGTTTTTGGCAGTTTCCTCGTTGAGGCGCTCTTCCTCCGCTGCTGTCTCAAGCTCGAGAGAATCGAGATCAATGCCTTGTTCCTCTGCTGTCTTTTTCAACATATCAAGGGTCATTTGAAACGTTTCGGCCAGGTTTTGCCAGAAAAGTTCATTATCTATGTCACGGGCTTCCGGATCAGAAAACTGTTCTTCGCCAAGCGCGAAATTCATGCAGCGCGAGGTAAACGGGCAACGTTCACACCAGCGATCACAGTAATTGTACACGCCTGGAATGAACTTCGGATTGCCAGCAAGTTTCTTAAGGCGTTCTTTGTCCATACGATCCATTCGTCCTTTGGCTATGGAACTTCATTTCTTCGGCTAATGATCTAGGGTTTAAGCTGCCAAAAGGGATAAAAATGCACCAACCTGGCAAATTTGATACCTAAAAATGGCAGATACTAAATCGGATTTTTCCGGTGACCGAGTAACGACAAGGGATTGTCACCATACTAAGTTCCCAAATATCTCACCCAACAGCTGATTCAACTTTTCAGGGAAAACGAGCGAAACTACCTGAAAGTCAGAAAATTATGAATACTCTTCTGAGTTCGTTTGCCATTTTTAGGTTTCATACTTTTCGGCCGCCGTTACCCTACCTGTCGTTTCGGCTAACTCTGTCCTGCGTTCCCCGAGGCGGGTTCTTCAGTTCCGCCCAGAAACGCCCGGATCATCTGTTCCTCCAGATCCTTCTTCGCTTCGGAGAGGTCTTTGGACGTATCTATGGCACGCCAGTATTCCCGGCACTGGAACGCATTCAGGCGTCCTTCCCCGGCCAGTTTTGGAAAGGTCGTGTCCTCGTGATCCCCCTTGTCGGGCAGGAGGTCATAGATACCTTTTGAAAAAATATACACACCTCCGTTGATCCAATAGGGCAGTTCCGGTTTTTCCCGAAATCCCTGAATGTTCCCGCTTTCGTCCAGATCCACAACGCCATACGGGCTGATGAGCGGGACGAGCACGATCGTGGCCATCGCTCCCGAAGCGTTATGGCTCTCTATGGTTTTCTGAAGATCGAAGCGGGTGATAATATCTCCATTGGTCACCGCGACGAGACCCGACTTATCCCGAAGCCGCACTTTCGCCAACGCCTGTTTGATCCCGCCGCCCCGCCCCAGCGGTTCGTTTTCGACGGCGTAGCTGATGTCGAGTCCCCATTTCTCTCCTTTTCCAAAATACTCCTCGATCACCTCGTGGCGATACCCGCACGATATGACCACCCCGTTTACACCGGACAATTTCAGCCAGCGGATCTGGTATTCGAGGACCGGCATGCCCAGCACTTCCACCATCGGTTTGGGCCGATCCTCGGTCAGCGGTCGCAGCCGTTCTCCTTTGCCGCCTGCCAAGATGATTGCATACATGCGTTTCCCTCCATGTAACAGCAGGTTAAGGTTGAGGTTAAGATTAAGACCACCCCGCTCCGCTCTATCTCGACCTCAACCTCAACCTTGTCTTTACCTTCGCGTTTTACGACAATTCCAGCTCGTACCGTTTAAGGGTGTCCAGTTCGTGCGGCAGGTGGATCGCGTAGGATTCCCAGTTGATCCACTCACCGCTGAGGTATCCGGCAAAGTTTATGGTCATCAAAAGCTCGATGGTGCGCCGGTGGTCCACAATGCCCTCGCCTATGGGCAGGAGGCCGGAGCCGTCGCCGTCGTGCAGGTGAAGGTGGCGGATCCACGGTTTGAGCATCTCGAAGGACTCGTCTATGGTGGCGTTGTTGGTGCGCACTGGGTGCATAATATCCCAATTCACGGCGATGGAGGGACGGTTCACCTTCCTGATGACGGCGGCGACGTGGGCGGGATTGCACCAGTCGTCGTGCGTTTCAAGGCATAGCGTGACGCCGCGCTGGGCCGCGTGATCCGCGACGGCGCTTAGCGACTCGGCCAAGAGGTCAATCGCCTGCTCGCGGCTGACGCCTTCCGGGATTTGTCCGCCGAAAACCCGCATCGTCGGAGCGCCCACGTCACCGGCCAGATCAATCCGTTCGTGCGTCTGCCGGAGCATCGTTTCGGTCTGGGTCGGGTCGGCGGATTTCAGGGAGGTGGCCAGACAGGCCAGGGCGATGCCGAAATCGGCGGCCTGCTGTTTGATCGCGGCGCGCTGTTCGGGCGTGGTTTCGACCTCGATCCCGTGGGCGTGCTTCGCGTCGAGACGCGGCTCGATGCCGTCGTATCCATAACGCTCGGCGACTTCGAGTACGTCGGCCAGACTCAGGTCCGGCGTGGAAAAGGTCATAAACGAGTAGTTCATGGCGGGTGTCCTTTCTTTGAAAGTGCACCGCAGAGACGCGGAGCACGCTGAGAAATTATCCGTGAAAGTGAGAAAGTGAGAAAGTGGGAGGGGGCTCACCGTCTCACTTTCTCACTTTCACCCCGTCTATTTTCCGGGCAACGGGGGAAACCTAAAGCCCGTCGGAAGTTAGATTCACTACACAATTTTCCACGCTGGCGGTTCGGATGGCATCGAAGATACGCGAAAGTTCCAGCGCCTCGGCGGGTTGGATGGGGAAGGTCCGCTCGCCTCGGACGGTCTGAGCGATCTCCTCGTAGATTTGATGCTCGTCGCCGTAAAGTGCGCCCTCGATTTTCTCCTGGATGGTTTCCGCCTTCGCGGATTTCATGGTGCCGAATTGGGTGGGATCGTCCGGCCGGTCGGGAATATTTTTGTGGAGGGTCATATTCTGACCGCGCACCACGATCGTGCCGCAATCGCCCTGGATAAACCAGCTTGGCAGGTCTTCGACGGCGATGGTGTACTCAGCCTGAACGATGGTGCCGTCCGTCAAGGTCATCACGGCGAGAAAGAGGTCCTCGGCGTCTCCGGGATTGATGGTCTGCTTCATCCGTCCGTATACGCTCTGGACGGGACTGCCCATCAGCACAACGGGTGGATCCACGAGGTGCGCCCCCCAATTGAGCAGATACCCGCCGCCGTGACGCCGCTCGGTCTGCCAGTCGCACCGGGTCGCAAAGCTGCAGACGGCGTGGCGGACGAGAAAGATGTTGCCGATGGCCTTTTCGGCAATCAACTGCTGAAGGCGCTGCAAAACGCAGCCCCATCGAGCGGGAAGCCAGGGAAGCAACAATTTGCCGGACGCTTCCGAAGCAGAAACCATGCGGCGGGCCTCGTCGGCATTGACGGCCCAGGGTTTGGTGACCAGCACGTGGACGCCGGCAGCCAGGCAGTCGCAGGTCATCTCGCAGTGCTGATCGCTGCGGGTGATGATGCTGATCAGGTCGAGCTGCTCCTTTTCGAGCATCCGGTGATAATCGTCGTAGATTGCGCACCCGAATCGTTCGGCGGCCTGCTCTTGGCGCTCCGGATCCGTGTCGCAGACCGCGACCATTTCAAACGCGTCGTTCTGTTCGATGGCTCCGGCGTGCATGGAGCTGCCGCTGCGGCCGTACCCTAAAATTGCTGTGCGGATTTTTTTCATAGTGGATTCCTTATTTTGAATCGTGGGTAATGAACAGCCGGAGTTTCCGCTTCAGCGGTTTATCATAAACATAAACGGGTAACTCCGGATGAGCATTCATTTTTTTGTTGCATCGGGATTTTGGTATCCCGATGCGCAGCCTTTTAGCATCTATGGTTCGGGAGAACAATTTCCAAATTCCTTATTTTAAGCGTAATCCGGGTTCGTAGTGCGGGCTTCAGCCCGTTATAGGAGGCGTTGAAACGCTCCCTACGAATCCGAATTGTACACACATTCCTCCGTCAGGGGACATTGGTCGCATCGAGGATTCCGGGCGTGGCAGATCGTGCGTCCGAATTTTAGCAGATTCATGTGGAACGAGTAGGCTTTCCCCTTGGGCACGAGGTCCTGCATCCCCTCGTGGACTTTCTCAGCGGAGACGTTTTCGGGGGCCAGTCCCAACCGTCTTGTGATCCGATGGATGTGTGTGTCCACCGGGAAAATCTCCGCGCCGCAGGCGAACATCAGCACCACGCTGATCGTCTTGATGCCGACTCCCTTGAGGGAACCGAGGATGCGGATCGCCTCGTCCGGCTTCCTATCCCGGATAAAATCGAGATCGAGCGCGCCGTGCGTTCTTTCAAGCCATGCCAGCACGCCCTTAATCCGCTCCGCCTTCAGGTTGGCCAGTCCGCCCACTCGAATGGCATCGGCGATTTTTTGGACATCGGCGGCGTTCGCCTCCTCCCAGGTTGGGAAACGTTGTCTGAGCTGTTCGTACGCGCGCCCGCTGTTGGTGTCGTTCGTATTCTGGGAGAGCATGGTCTGGATCAGGGCGTCTAAGGGATCGCTCGGCCCGGGCCACTTCGGGACGCCGAAGCGTTCTTCCAGAGCGGCTACGATTTTTTCTGTCTTCCTCTTCGGATCGCGCACGCGCCCTCCTAGATGCACTTTCTTATCGGACTGTGCATCCTCATGGGTTGGACACCGATGCACACGTCGGAGTATCAGCAGGTCCTGTCGCCGTCGTATCCCGCACGACGAAGATTTTCGAGGGGCATTTCTCCACGGCGGGTGCGTAGGCGCTCCAGTCCGCAGGAAGGACCGGCAGATTGTCCTCCATCCGAACGACCCCGGAGGGGGTGATCTTCGGCCGGCTGCACAGCCCGCATCCGATACAGCCCACGTCGCAGACGCCTTTTACGGCCTTGGTTTTGTCGTGGGATACGCAGCCGAGATAGACCTTCTGCGTCCTCGGGATCAGCTCCATAATCCCTCTCGGGCAGGTCTGCACGCACACGCCGCATCCGGTGCATTTCTGCTCATCCACCACGGGGAGGCCTTGGTCGCTCATCGTGATCGCATCGAAGGGGCACGCGGCCGCGCAGGAACCCAATCCGAGACAGCCATACGCGCACGCCTTTGCGCCGCCACCCGTCAGCAGGGCGGCCCGGCAATCCATCACGCCCTCGTATCGGAAGCGTTCCCGCGCGTTTTCTCGATCTCCCCGGCATCGAACCACGGCCACGGTCGGAATTTTCTCCTCCGCTTCCACGCCCAGGATTTCGGCAACTCTGCGGGCTACGTCCGCTCCGCCCGGCACGCAGCCGTTGCAGGGGACTTTGCCCTGGACCACGGCTTCGGCAAACGCCGAACATCCGATGCATCCGCATGCGGCGCAATTTGCGCCCGGAAGCACCTCCTCCACTTCGGCGATTCTAGGGTCCACCTTCACCGCGAATCGGCGCGCGGCATACGCCAGTCCACCGCCGAAAATGAGTCCCAAAACACCTAAGCTGATGATCGAAGCAAGCAGCATATTTTCCTCCCGGATTCAGAAATTTTTTGTGGATTTAGAGCAAAACTTGTCTCGTTAAGTTCGGAGGCGAACCGATCTTACCGCGGAGCACGCGGAGGGCGCAGAGAAAAAACAAAACCTAAGCACCCGAGATCAATTGCTTTGCGATCCTCTCCTCGGACAGCCCCAGATGCTTCCCTTCGAGGATCGCAATAATATCCTCGACCTCCGAGCGTTTGATAAAATAGTAGGCGACGAAAAGCCCGAGGTGGAAAGGGAAGGTTCTGAAGAGTTTTTGACAGTTTTCGAGCATGTGGCGCTTCAAAGCCAATTCGGCGGCTCGCAAAGAAAAAGGATCCAGGGTGAGGAGCGATTTATATTTCGGGAACAGGGCCTTCACCAAGTGTTCGTACGCCTCCTTTTCCGAAGAAGCCGAAAGCGCTTCGACAAACGGCGCTTCGTCGAAATCCCCGACGCGTGTCCTCGAACGAAGTGAAGGAAGCGCGATCAACGAGTGGAATATGCGCCGCGACTCGATCCCCCGGAGAAATTTTAGCCGGAGGAACCAGATGGTATTGTGGAGGTTCCGGTAATGCTTCAGAATCTCCCCGCAATGACGGCGATCCATCCCGCTCAGCGCCTCGCCCTTTTCATAGAGGTGATGGAGATAGCACAGATCCAATGCGGACTCGAAGACAAAAATGTCTTCATCCGTTTTGTATTGCTCCAGAGCCGCCTGAAAAGAGTCGAAGAGAAAGGTGCCCCGCAAGGCTCGGGAAAGCGCGGCAAAGTTGGATAGGGCCGACCATGCGTCTTTTTTGGTCCATCCCCAGCGGCCCGTGTCGAAGAGCAGGGGAGACAGATCCTTCTCCATAAGCTCCGGCTGAACGCTGTGCAGCTTCCTCACCACGATCTTCGCATTCAACAGATCGAAATATTGAAGCAGGAGTTGCACGAATTCCGCGGCGTCTCCCTTCAAAAACCGGAGCAGCTTTTCGCAGCACCGAATCGTGTGTTCTTCGAGACGGCGCTCCAGTTCGCCCAGCGAGGAAGGAGGATTCTGAGAGAGCGTCTCCGCGTAGTCCGTCTCCAGCAACAGCGCCTGGGCCGCCTGCGCATCCGGAGCGCTCAACAAACGAGTCCTCTGCGCACGGCTCAGCAGCTTGGCCTTCATCGCTTTGAGTCGGCAATACGGGGCGGAATACTGATAGACAGCACTCATGGCTTGGACCGATTGGTGAGTGGTAAGCGGTGATTGGTGAGTGGTGAGTGGTTTCCACCCCCTGGCGTTACGTATCACGTTTTACGTCTTGCGTGTAAGGCAGTCGCCAGTCATCAATTAGGGAGCGTTCTCTACCGAGATGAAGGACCGCTAATCGTCCGGAGAACCAGCTCGATGGCCCGTTCTTTGTTGGAGGCAAACTTCTCCTGAAGTTCGGTGGTTTCTTTTTTCAGCGTTTCCTCCGAGACGGTTTTTGCAAGCTCGATCTCCGTTTGAAATTCCTTCACCAGCGCGTCATTTTCGCTTTCGGCATCCGACTTCGCCTGTTTTACCAACTCATCGGAGCGCGCTTGGGCCTCCGTCCGGATCGCGTCCGCCTGTTTCTCCGCATCAGAGATCAGGCTCCGGGCTTGCTCCTCTACCTTTAGAATGGATTGCAACGAGGTCTTCATGATTCATCCTTTGGCTGAGAGGAGTTCCCCTTGTACCGTCTGATTTCCACTATAACGAAGTAAATGACCGCAACGACAAAAAGGATTCGTATGCCCGCCCAGACCCACAAAAGCAGCCAACCCATGGAATTCATGATAACCCCCTTCGCCACTTCGGAGAATGTCCCATGTCAGAATATGGAGAGCAAAAAAGGGGCATTAGTTGCCTCTTGCACTCATCACTGCACATATTGCCTCACTATATTGTATATTTCCTCTCTTGTAGCAGGGGAGTCATACTTTCGTAACTTTCGTTCAGTCCAGCCACGCACAGAGCCCCAAGACCATCGCTGTGTAAGAGCCTTTCTACTGACTCGTGCTTCTGCCTTAGGAGGCCGTGGCCCAACAAGGTCATTCACTGCACCCAAAACCCACTGGTACTCCTGTTGAGTTAAAGTAGTACGCGCCATTCTTTCACCCCCCTTGCGAGCATATTTTCGCTGGTTCAATACGACTACAGAACTGATCCATCTTGAAGGAGTGCCCTAACTTCATATTGTCGATGGGAACAATTCGGGAACCGGATCGGGCAGGTTGAATATTATGTTTGGCTGTTCATTGCTTTTCTCTTTGTATTTCCAGAGTCCCGTAGGCTTTTCATCCTTAAGAATGTTGAATGAGTAACACCGGAAGAATTCATTGTCTATCCACAAAGCGCGCAGAGCACCTCCCCGTGAAAGTGGGAGAGTGGAAAGGTGGGGGTCTCACTTTCTCACTCTCTCACTTTCTTCCTTCCGCGGTGAAATGGGAGCGTTTGGTACGCTTCGAGTCTTATTTCATCCCGTCCCAAGGATTTTTTCCGCGGCCTGCAGAAGGGCGCCCGGATCAATGGGTTTTTCAATGTAGGCCTCTGGCTCCGCCCCCATATATTCTCCCATATCCTCCGCTGAGAACTTAAGCCCCATCCGAGCCGTTACGCCGGTCAGCATAATGACCGGAATGTCCTTCGTCACCGGGTCCTGCTTCAGGTCGGAGAACATCGAGAAGCCGTCTTTCCTCGGCATCTGGACGTCCAAGACGATCAGATCCGGCCCCTCTGTCTTCGCCTTTTCCAGCCCCTCTACGCCGTCCGCCGCGGAGATCACCGAAACGCCTTTGAGATCGGAGAGAATCTCCGTCACGAATTCGACCGCATCGGGCTCATCATCTACTACCAGAATTTTCTTCGTCGTTTCAGCCATCCGTTCCTCCTTCGTTTTGTCGGGTTGTTTGCGTCTGATCTGTCCGATCATCCGATTGAGGGGAAGGCACACCCCGGGTCGGCAGATTGATGATGAAGCGGCTGCCTGCTCCGGGCTCCGATTCCACCGTGAGGGTGCCCCCATGCTCCTGAATGATCTTATGAGTGACGGCCAGTCCCAGTCCCGTACCTTTCGACCCCTTTGTGCTGAAGAACATCTGAAACAACCGGGCCTGATTTTCCTTGCTGATACCAGAGCCGTTGTCTGAAACCACGACACGAAAGTGCCCAGGATCATCTTCCCTTTTGGTGCTTAGTTCTACACGACCCCCTTTCTCTCCACAGGCATCCACTGCATTGGATATTAGGTTCATCAGACATCTCCGTATCCCTTTCGGATCCACGATGACCTCGCCTAAGCCGGCGTCTAACGTGCAGACGATCTCCACATCGTTCATCCGGGCCTTCTCCGTCGTCAACTCACATACCGATTGGCACAGGGCATTCAGGTCCGTCGGAGTGGTTTCCGGCTGCCGATCTTTGGCATAGGTCAGCATATCCAGGACCAGCTCATGCATAAACGCGTTGTTCCGTTTCACCATCTCCCAACCCCTGGAAAGCCGGTCAAAATCGCCCTTATCAAGCCCTCGTTCCAGGATGTAGGACCCGCCATGAATGCCGTTCTGGATATTCTTGATGCAGTGCGCCAGCCCGGCTATCGTCTGTCCAATCGCAGCGAGGCGCTCCTTCCTCAGCGCCTCCTCTCTCAGTTGCGCGTTCTCCAGCGCGAGCGCTGCGTGGGATGCGATCCCGGACAAGAGAACCTCATCCTCAACGGCAAATGGCCCCTCCCGTTTGTTGATCACCTGCACCACTCCGATGATCTCCCGCAATCGGGTGCGGATCGGCATACACAGGACCGATTTAGTACGAAAGCGATTTTGGATGTCCGTCTCTTTGTCGAAATAGGGGCACTCCCACGCGTCGGGAATATTCAAAGTCTCTCCAGTCTGTGCCACTCTTCCGGATATACCCACCCCTATCGGAAGGGTGATCACGTTCCCAAGCCCCTGAGCCACCTTGGTCCAAAGTTCATTCCGTTCCTTATCCACCAGATAGAGGCTGCTACGTTCCGCTTTCAAGGCCTTCGTCGTTTCCTCCATAATGCGGTCGAGAAGCGTATCCAACTCCAGCACCGAGGTAATTTCCTGAGCGATCTCCAGCACGGTATCGAGCCTTTGCCTGGCCTCGCATTGCTTCTGGTAGAGCAGCACATTTTCCAGATGCACCATGACATTGAGGAATATCAGGGATAGAAGTTCCATATTATCGGTATAGTACGGCTCCCCGGATGTCTTTCTCCCCAGGATCACAGCCCCCATCATGCCGTCGCCCAGCGTGAAGGGAATCCACAGTTGGGCGCCGAGCGCCACCAGCGTATCCGGGTTCATCGGAAAGTTCTGGCAATCCCACACCCCCAAGAGGTGAAAGGGCTTCTCTGTGTTCAACCCGTCGAAATACGAATGGATTCCGACCGTTCGAAAAGCGGTGACATCCTTTTCACGAAATCCCGCGTTCGATGCGATCCGGACCCCCCGCGTGCCGGTCTCGTAAAACAACACCAGTCCGGCCTGTATTTTAAACGTATCCAGTACAATGGCCAGCGTCGTATCCAGCATTTCCCCGGTGTCTCTCAGGGGGCTGAGCTTATACCCCACATCGTAGAGTACTCTGAGATGAAAATTGCGGCGATTGAACTCTTTACCGGCGCGTTCCCATTTATCCAAAGCAGTACTGATCTGAGAATGGTCTCCCGCGCTGGATAGAAGATCTGTATTCATCGAAAGCCTCCCTACTCCGATCTACTCTTCCGAAGGGGGCAGATGATTGCGGATTGCGGATCCCCCCCCCAACCGCCACTCTGACATCTGTCAGCGAGGATGCGGGACGCGTCAATCGGGAACGGC
>JAUWMS010000525.1 GCA_030613045.1 Candidatus Latescibacterota bacterium
GGGCCAAAGGCTGGCATCAGGCGGCTTCCCTTTTGATATTCAGTTCAATGCCGTCGAGAACCGGAATGAAGGTCCCCATTTTCAAACCTAAGATAATCCATTCTTCCAAGACTTCCTGTAATTCTTCTCTGCATGCCTCCAGGGTATCTGCATTTGCCCAAATTCCCTGAAGTTCGGTAATGCTGCCAAAGTACCCTTCTCCATCAGATAAGTTTTCATAATGCGCTTTTCGCATGGCGGCTTGGATATAGTCGGTCAACATAAGTCGCTTCTCCTTTTCCCGTCCCGAACAGAGAGAGAACAAGAAACAAACTGTCTGCCACAGAGACTGAGCGCGCACGGAGCGCTTCCAAAATTCTGGTGAACTCCTTGAACTTCCTGTCTTCGTGGCGCTTCTTCATTTTTTCCGGTCTTCTTTGGTTCTCCTGAACGTATTCTCCTGTTCACCAGATTGTACGTACACTGGAATATTCCAAATCGGCCGCTTTTTTCACCAAACAATACGCCTATAAAGTAACATCTTACATAGGATTTGTCAAGCACGTTTTTTCGAGTTGCACACATTGGGCCGGAAAAACAACTTGACTTTCCCTGTTCTCTGAATTATTTTTGTCTCAGCAAAGCGTGACGTCCCTTTTATTCTTCCCTTTATGTGCCATTTATTCCGATTAGAACGGTGCGTAGAGAGCGAATTTGCGCATCGTTGCGCTGTCCTTTCGATTTTCAAACCCCGGATGTTTTAACCGATCCTCCCATTTTGGAAAGGAGTCCACGATGCAAAGAGCTTTCGTCGCAATCGCGATCCTTCTCAGCGCTTCACTGACTTGGGCAAACGAGCCGTCCCAGCCTGAGTCCCGGACCAATCCACAGACCGGCGAGCTATACGGCCATGTTGTAGATAAGGCAACGCACCAACTGCTGCCGGGGGTCAGCGTGCTCGTCGAAGGCAGTCGGCTGGGCGCGAGCACGGATATCGAAGGCAAGTTCCGAATCGAGCGCGTTCCCGTGGGAAGCCACAACGTGCGCTTTATGATGATCGGATACGAGACGCTAATCAAATCCAACGTGGTGGCCAATCCCGGCCGGGAGACGCGGGTGGAGGCGGAACTGCGGGAAATCGCGCTGGAGATGGAGGCGATCCGGGTCCGGGCGAGCTTCTTCGAGAAGGCGCGGGACGCGGTGGTCACCACGCGCACGATGGATTTCGAGGAGATCCGATCAGATGAACGAGATCATTGTCCGGGGCGGCATTCCCGGCGAGAATCTGTTTCTGCTGGACACCATTGAGATTCCCAACCCGAACCACTTCGGAATGCAGGGAAGTGGCGGCGGGCCGATCAGCGCGATCAACACGCACTTCGTGCGCGAGGTGAATTTTATGGCCGGCGCGTTTCCCGCGAAGTACGGCGACAAGGTCTCCTCCGTGATGGACATCGCCCTTCGGGAGGGCAGCCGAAAGCGGATGGAAGGGAGCTTCGACCTGGGGATGGCCGGCGCGGGCGGACTGTTCGAGGGGCCGTTGGCCGGAGGGAAAGGCTCCTATCTGCTCTCGGCCCGCAAGAGCTTCCTGGATCTCATCATCTCTTCCTGGGGACTCACTGCTGTGCCCCGCTACTACAACCTTCAGGGCAAGGTGGTGTACGATCTGAACGACAACAATAAACTGCTGGTCAACGCGATCTACGGCAACGACCGGATCACCATCGAGCATGAGGAAGAGGAGGACGCCACCGGATACGTGGAGGAGGAGGAGAACGTGCGTACGCGAAGTTATCAGTATGCGGGCGGCGTGACGTTTCGGTCTTTGTGGAGCAAGGGATTCTCCGACCTGACGATCTCGCGTGCGCTCAACTATTGGGATACCTTCGTGTACGATGCCTCGGGAGATCCGTACTACACCAACCAATCCACGGAGGCCGAGAATACCGCGAACTTCGACGGGGGGGTCCAGTTCTCCAAAACGCACGAACTCAGTGCGGGGGTATCCTACAAACAGGTGCACGCGGATCACAATATGGGGTCGGACCCAGACACGCTCTTCGTGTGGGACGTCGTGGACTCCGCCTCGTTCCATCTGGATACCGTCACAGATACCCTCGAAATCTATGAGGACTGGAAAGATAACGAGGAGGTGCATTCCGGCAAGATGGCCGCGTACGCGCAGTACAAGTGGCGTCCGGGGAGCCGGATCACCGTCAACGTCGGTCTGCGGTACGACCGGTTCGCGTACACCGGCCACGCGCACGTGGGACCGCGCGTGGGCCTCTCCTACGCATTGACGCCGAACACTACGCTGAACGCGGCGTATGGGGATCACGTTCAAAGCCCGGACTACTTTGAGCTGACCGCCCATCCGAAGAACGAGACCCTGGATTACAAACGCACGCAGCAAAGCGTTTTAGGGCTGGAACATCTGTTCCGGGAGGATACGAAAGGGACGATAGAGG
>JAUWMS010000423.1 GCA_030613045.1 Candidatus Latescibacterota bacterium
GTTCCATGGAGATCGCGTACGCCTCTGCCGGTCCGATCCAGATGGGCAGCTTGCGTTCCCCCCGGGTCTCCTTTAGAATAACGACCGGCGAACGCCCCGTTTGATCCACGAGCAATTCATCCAGTGTGACCTCTACCATGCCCCTCCCCCCTTTCCCCCTATTGCGGATTTCGGATTTCGGATTTCGGATTTTGCATTCCGCAAGCGCCCATCCGAAATGCGTTCAACATCACTTCGCCTCGGACGCCCAATCGCTCTCCAAGAACGATCACAATCCCCATCACTCCTTCGATAGCCGACGCAAAATCCATAGCCCCTTCGATATCCCCGGGCGATTCGACCCGATTCCCAACGGCTGTGGCCACGGCGTCCGCCAAAGCCGTCGAGTGGGAGAGGACGACCACCGCGTCCGCGCGTCCGAAGCTTCTGGAGGGGCCCACCGTGCCCGAAGAAGTGCAGATGCCGAGCGGTGTTTGCTCCGGAGCGATCCGCAGGGCCAGCTTGTTCGAAATCGGGGAAGCACCGGCGAAAACGCCCACGCTTCGAGGATGCCGGGACCGAATGAAAATATCCCCGCCGTTTTCCACAATCACTTGATCCGAGAAGCGGAGCAAGTCTCGTCCGACGTATTCCGCAACCGCCCCGGCCACCGCCGCCATAGGTCCCACACCGGCATGCTCGGCCGCTTGCGCCATCTCCCGAACCACCTCCGGCGCGTCCCCGGCCACCGGATAGGGGGACAATGCCTCCGAAAACGCCCGATGCGTTTGGATCGTTCCCTCGATTTCCCGCCGAACCGACCGGATGGCCCGAAGCGCCTCGTTACTCAAATTTCGGTCTGCCCGAATCCACAGATCCGTTTCCGCGAGGACGACCCGAAAAGAAACCAAATCGTCTTCGGAGCACCTAAGCCGATAGGTGCGAGGTTCATAGGAGGCGGAGCGATCCATTATGATCCCCCCGGGGGGATTTCGGATTGGGGATTGCGGAATACGGATTGAAAACCGCGCGCACCAATCCGGAATTTTTGGATAGCGTCTAATGAAATATGAATAAAAAGATTAGGGTCATAAAACAGCTTTGAGGTATTCTCTGAGATAATGGGACTACTTTAATCCGGTGACTTTTTGGCAAAAAATGTGTTCGCGGTTTTGTCTCAGACGACCCGAAGGCTGAATTTTGGCATTTTCCGACAGAACCTGCGGGTTGCGGAATACGGGTTTTCAATCCGAAATCCGAAATCTGAAATCCGCAATCGTCTGGCTCAGGTGTTTTCGAGTCCCTTCAAATACCCAATCCCCTCTCTCAGTTTCTCCTCCGCGTCCATCTCCCGAAAATCCTCGATGGAGATGAATCCGTCGAATCCGACGGCCTTCAGATCCGCCATCACCTGGGGATAATTCGTCAGTCCCGCCGCGAGGCTGGCCCCCTCCCAAGCCCATTCCACCGTGCCGTCTCTCAGCGTTTTGTCTGCACTCGGCGCATGATTGCCCACGTGCGAATGCGCCAGATAGGGGCCCAACAACTCCATCCCCATCCGGTACGTCTCGAATCCCTCCCGCGTCATATTGTTCGTATCGTAGATGACGCCAATGTCCTTCGGATCGAACTGCGACACAATCCGATGGGCCAGGCTCGCACTCACCATAATCGTGCCGCCGTGGATTTCGAGAAGGATGCGCACGCCGTAGGATCGCGTGATCTCCAACGCTTTTTCATAGGCCCGTATGGCCTCGTCGTACAGATCGTTGTAGTTGGCGGTCCGATCGTACCCCCTCGGCGCGCCCACGCGGAAGACCGGTGCTCCGCACGCCACGGCCCCCTCCGCGAGAAGCCGGATGTCGTCCAGTTGATCCGCCTGCATATTAGGAGCCAGTCCGGCGATGCTTAAGCCATACTCTTTTCCTATCGCCTTAAGCTCGTCCGCCCGGGCCTTCAAATTGTCCGGCGACAGGTCGTTTTTGTGATTGCCCCATGGGCTGTACGGTTTCCCCTTTTCCGCTTCGGGAATCCGGCGCACCCGCCATTCCGCGCCGTCGAATCCCAAACGAGAGAGCAACTCCGCAGTTTCCCGCATATCGAATTGAGGAAAGGCAACCGTAGTGGCGCAATATTTCATGACGCGTTCCTTTCTTTTTTCGGATTAAGAGGATGCCCGGTCTGCTATCTGTTTTTTTTCGTGGAGCGACCCGTCCGAGAAGGGCAGACATAAGGTCTGCCCCTACCATTCTATCTCCTACCCGCCCTTCTTTCCCCTCCCGTGGAAGTTGGATGCGATCATCCACTCGACCACCATCGCGCACGTTATCAGGCCGAAACACAAAAAATACGGAGCCTTCAGCCCGAAGCGACCGGCGATCCATCCGCCGAAGAAAGCTCCCAGGACACCGCCGCTCGCTAAGATGCTTTCGTGAAGCCCGGTGTTCCGTCCCTTTTTTCCCTGAGCATACACGCTGTAGTAAAGGCTGCCGTGATACGTCATCGCCATCGAAAGTCCGAAAAGCGCAAAGGCCGCGCCCAAAAGCCAGGGAGACGTAACCGTGTAGATGAGCGCGCAGCCCCCAAGCGCCAGTGCTTGATACCGGAGGAGAGGGCCGATCCGATAGTGCCACCGGTCGCTTCCGCGGATGACGAGAAATCCGACGATCTGAAAGCACGCCACCAAGGACAGCAAAACACCCAATACCGTCGAAGAAAGGTGCAGGTGCAGCGCGAGCTTCGGAAATATATTCCGCAGAATACCGATTATGAACCACGCCGAAAAATTGGCGATCCATGCGATGTACAGAAAACGGAGATGGGTGCGCGTTTCCTCAGAGATCGCTTCCGGATCGCCGGATGGGCGCAGACGCCTCGGAGGCGCGGTGACGGAGTCCGCCGGGGAAGCCAGCAAAGTCATCACGCCCAATCCCAGAATGCCCAACACGGCGAAATACAAAGGGAAGCGCGCGTTCCACGTGTACAGCCTTCCGCCCACCAAAGGACCGATGAGCAGGCCCAGGCTCCAGGCCACGTTGAAATTGCCGATGGTTCGGATCACGGTGGGGCGATCTTTTCCCTCGGCGATCCAGGCCTGGATGGAAGGCCAGAACAAGGCCGCGCTCGCCAATCCCAGCGGAGCCACGACGAACATCATGGTTAGATGGTGCACCTGAGACAGCCACAAGTAACTGCCGGCACAGAGAAAAGCAGAGACAAGGACCACCCGTTTTCTTCCATAGCGGTCGGACAGGCGTCCGGCGAAAGGACAGGTGGCCGCATAGCAGATGCCTCCGACGCTCCCCAGGTATCCCAGCTGCACCACCGTAGCACCGAGTTGATGGGCCAGAAGCGGGACGGATAGGAATACGGCTCCGAGACACATGTCCATCGTCATCGCCGCGATGTAGAAATAAGATTCCCGCTTCAAAGTCCCTCCGGCCCCGTATAGAAATGCAAGTGATGCCCGTCTGAAG
>JAUWMS010000142.1 GCA_030613045.1 Candidatus Latescibacterota bacterium
CCCTGCGTCTGGGCTGTGAGACCTATTCCAATGACTACAATCCGGTTGCGGTTCTCATACAGAAATGCACCTTGGAGTATCCTCAGAAATACGGCAAGCCCGGAGAGATTGAGAGAGAGGTTGAATCCTTTGGGGTCAGGCGTAAGGAAAAAGTCAAGGTGGAGAACAGGCTGCTGGAGGACGTGAAGCAATGGGGCCACTGGGTTTTAGAGGAAGCGAAAAAGGAGATTGGTAGGTTTTACCCCGTTGAAGAAGATGGCTCCATTCCGGTGGGCTATATCTGGGCAAGGACGATGCCCTGTCAGAATCCTTCCTGCGGTGCCGAACTTCCTCTGATGCGGCAATTCTGGCTGGCAAAGAAGCCCAAGAAAAAGGTGGCGCTTTATCCATACATTGATGGCCGGGAGGTCAAGTTCAAAATCGTGGGCGACCTGCATGCGTCCCGCGGACAGGCAGGTGGATATGAGCAGATGCCCACAGACTTTGACCCGACCCATGGCACGGTTGCAAGAGCAGTAGCCACTTGCCCGGTCTGCGGCTCTGTGGTGGACGCCAAGACTACGAGAAGGCTTTTTCAGGAAGGGAAAGCCGGACAGCGGATGGTGGCGGTGGTTTTGCACAAGCCCGGCACAAGCGGCAAGAGATACCGGATTGCCACAGAGAAGGATATGGAAATTTTCAGAGAGGCAGAGGAATATCTGAAAGAAAAGCTGGAAAAGCTGATGATGGAATGGGGGATGGATCCGGTGCCGGATGAAAACATTGACCCGAATTCTGTAAAACCCCGAACCATGTGGCTTTATGGAATGAAGAAATGGGGCGATATGTTCAATTCAAGGCAGAAGCTGGCGATGATTACCTTTGTGGAGAAGGTGCGAGAAGTGCATGGGAAAATGCTGGAAGAAGGCTATGAGGAGGGGTATGCAAAAGCGGTGGTGAGTTATTTGGCGTTGGGGGTGGATAGGCTTGCGTCATTCTCTACGACATTGTGTAGATGGAAAAGCGGAACAGAACAGAATATTCCAGCATATAGTGGGCGAAATGCTCTACCAATGGTTTTTGATTATTTTGAGATAAACACCGTCGGTACCATAAGCACAAGCTGGTCTAATTCAATAGAGACAGTCACAGAGTCGTTAGAAAACGTGTTTGATTCGACAGTTTCAGCAACTATTACGCAGAGCTCTTCAACATCTCTCTCATACCCTAACGGTTTTTTTGACGCGGTTTTTACAGATCCCCCCTATTACGACAATATCAATTATGCGGAGCTATCTGATTTTTTCTATGTATGGCTTAAAAGAACAATTGGAGATTTGTATGTAGAACTCTTTTCCACACCGTTAGTTCCTAAATCGAACGAAATTGTGGCGAACCCAATTAGACAAGGGGGTCAGGAAAAAGCAAAGGAATTTTTTGAGTACAATCTCAAAAAATCCTTTCAGGAAATCCATCGTATCCTAAAAGAAGATGGGATTGCAGTTATAGTGTACGCCCACAAGTCCACCGAGGGCTGGGAAACACTCATCAACTCCCTGTTGGACTCCGGCTTAATCATAACCGGAGCATGGCCCTTGCACACCGAAATGAAAGCAAGAATGAACGCAATGGAAACGGCATCCCTCGCCTCCTCCATCTACATCGTAGCCCGCAAGATGGAGCGCCAGCCCACCGGCTTCTACAATGAGGTTCATGAAGAACTGAAGCGGCACCTGAACGCAAAACTCGAACGTCTTTGGGCAGAGGGCATCGGCGGAGCGGACTTCTTCATCGCCGCCATTGGCTCTGCCATCGAGGTCTTTGGCAAATACGAGCAGGTGATGGACTACGAGGGCCACATCGTCCGTGCCGACCGCCTGCTTGCGGACGTGCGAAAGATCTCCACGGATTACGCGGTGCATCAGATATTGCACAACGGCTTTGAGGGAGCCATTTCCGATTTGACCCGTTTTTACGTGCTCTATCGCTGGAACTACGGCGGGGTGAAGGTGCACTTTGATGAAGCACGCAAACTGGCTCAGAGTTGCAGCATAGATCTGACGAAGGAATGGAGCGGCCAAGGCTTCATCGTAAAGGAAAAAGAATTCATCCGGGTCGCGGGACCCCATGAGCGGAAGCCGGATGATCTGAAGCGATCCTCAGAACTCGTAGATGTGCTCCACCGCGTGCTTTTGCTCTGGGAAAAGAGCCGGCGGGATGAGATGGTGAGCTTGCTTCAGGAATCGGCGTATCGAAAAACCGAGCCGTTTTATCGGGTGGCCCAGGCCATATCCGCGACCCTGCCTATTGAGAACAAGGAGAAAAAACTCTTGGATGGATTCCTGGCGGGCAGAGAGCGCTTAAAAGAAGAAGTAAGAAAAGAAGCGGTGAGAAGGGAACCAGTACAAAGGAGTTTATTCGAATGAAAACTACACGAGAAATGAGAAAACTTCGTGGGTGGGACGACGAGAAGATTTACTTCCAGGATGAAAAAGAGCGCAAAGAATGGTGTGTGTCGGATGAGGAAGCCCTGTATCGTCAACTCGTCGAACTATGCAGCGCGTATTTTGAAAAGAAGGCCAGCGAAGGGAGATCGGTAAGATGAAAGCATTCCACACGATTGCGATCCCCCACCGGGACATCTTAGAAGGCAGACTCACGATGGACGTGTTTGCCGCAGACCTGTGGGAGGTTCGTCAGAAAAGAGGACCGGACGAATACAAAGATGCGGAGACTTTTTTCAGAAAAACGTATCTTACCCAGGGTATGCAAGATCTGCTTGGGATTGTGGAAAAGCGTTTGCGCGGGGAAGGCGGCGATCCGGTGATTCAGATTCAAACGCCTTTTGGTGGAGGGAAGACCCATGCTTTGATCGCTATGTACCATAAGGCCGAGACGTGGAAAGCAGCGCCCGTGGTCATTGTGGGCGAAAAGCTGCAAACAGGAAGCAGAGCAGAAAATTTTGACACCCTCTGGGGCGTGATGGAAGAGCAACTCACCGGAACGAAAGCGGCGTTTTCGTCTCCTGTGCCGCCGGGCGGAGAGCAGATCAAGCAGCTTTTGCAGGGACATGCGCCCGTTCTCATCCTTATGGACGAGCTGATCCCTTATTTGAATACCACGGATGCGGTGCAGGTGGGGGATGCCACGCTGACTACGTTGACCCTGACCTTCCTCCATAATTTGACCAACGTGGTCAGCGAGATGGGAAACGTCTCCCTCGTGCTGACCACGACGCCCAGCAATCCCTACAACAGAACAGCGAGGGGCGAGGAACTCGTAGCCCAGCTTCAGGACATCACGGCCCGAAGGGAGATTATAAAGTCTCCTGTGCAGGAAGATGAGATCGCCCGGATCATCAGAAGACGGCTTTTCGGTGATATGGATCTAAAGGGGGCTGAAAGCGCGGTGGCGGGATTCGTGGAATACGCCGAAAAAGAAGGGATTCTTCCGA
This sequence comes from Candidatus Latescibacterota bacterium, assembly GCA_030613045.1. Taxonomy (GTDB): domain Bacteria; phylum Latescibacterota; class 4484-107; order 4484-107; family 4484-107; genus 4484-107. Next base: position 3,434 of record JAUWMS010000142.1, read on the forward strand.
CGGGCATGCAGCCGAGTGAGTACAGGGACCGATTCTTAGATGCGTATCCGTTTATGCCGGAGGTCGTGGATGTGCTGTATCATCGTTGGGGAAGTTTCCCGACCTTCCAGAGAACGAGAGGCGTGCTCCGGCTTCTTGCCTTAGTCATTCGTTCCCTGAAAGAAACCCATCCTCCCTATATCAGTCTGGCCGATTTCGATCTGTCCGATCAGGAGATCCGGCAGGAACTCCTGAGGAATATCGGACCTGAATACAATGGAGTCATAGCGGCGGACATTACGGATGTAGAAGCCGGTTCTAAGAAAGTGGATGTTTCCTTAGGAAGGGCCTATCAGGGATTGCACCTGGGCAGCCGAACGGCCACGACGATCTTTCTCTACTCGTTCTCCGGCGGGCACGAACGGGGCACTACCCTGGGGGACCTCAAGCGATGCGCTACGACTCTTGAGAATCCCGCGTCTGTGGTGGCGGAGGCGGTGGAACAGTCCAAGGGCAAGCTGTTCTATCTTCAAGATATAGATGAGAAATACTTCTTTGACAATCAGCCCAATATAAACCGCATCCTGCGGACCAGAATGGAGAATGTCAAGGAGGGGGAGTTGGTTCAGATGGAGCAGGAGCTTCTACGAACGCGCATCCAGGGCGGGAACTTAGGCGTTTTCGTCTGGGAAGAAGAGGGAGGCAACATCCCGGATTCCGCGGACCTCAAGCTCGTGATCCTGAAAAAAGGCACCCCGGAGATCATCAACGGCATCCTGACCACCAAGGGCCTGACCCCGCGGGTGTACCGGAATGCCCTGTTTTTCCTCTATCCATCAGAATCCGAAAGAGCGGGTTTTGTCCATACCCTCAAGCGCAAACTGGCCTATCAATCCATTGAGCAGGATAAGCACCTCAGCCTTTCGGATGAGCAGAAAAAGGATATTCGAAAAGAATTGAAGAACATAGAATCCGGATTGAAGGAATCCATCCGCAGGTTCTATCGGAGCGTGGCCATTCCTGATAGAAAAGGCTTCAAGGAAACGGATTTGGGGATACCCACTTATGGCGAGGATAAGAAGCTGGATCAAGCCGTGTACGAAAAGCTCCGTTCCGATGGAGAAATCCTGGAAAAGATCGTGCCCTTGGTGATCAAAGAGAAGTACCTCTCCGGCAAGGACTACGTGAAGACAGAGCAAGTCTATCAATCCTGTCTTAAAACCCCCGGAGAGACCCGACCGATCCGTAAGGGGATTCTGGAACAGGGGATCGCGGAAGGCGTGCGCATGGGGCTTTTTGGTCTGGGAGAACTGGAAGAGGATACACCGGTCTGTGGCTATTTCAGGCAACAGCCATCTATTATGCTTTCCGGCAACGAGGTCCTGATTAGCGAATTGCTGTGCCGTGAGCAGAAGAAAGCTGAAGAAGTCCCGGCAGGGGCGGAAGGGACACCATCATATTCACCGCTGGAGCCACTTAGAGTTGGCAAAAAAATCGAGGGCGGAAAGCCAGGCACTCCGACGAAAACAAAAGATAGCATCCAATTGAGATTTGAGATCCCAAAAGGAAAGGTCTCCAATATCATGGGGGTGATCAACCTATTACAGAGCAAGTTTGAAACGGTGGAGATCGCACTTACGGCCAAGCAAGGGACGATCTCCGAACAGGATTACGAGGACAAAATCGAGGAAACGTTCCGACAATTGGAGATTGAATTGAAGGTTGACGCAGTATGAACGTGGTCAAAATGATACTGGCTGGACTTTTGATTGGATTATTTTTCGTAGTGGATTCCCGCTGAAAATCAAGAAAGGAGGAAGGGATATTGGAAAACAGTTCCCACTGTTTTCTAAATTACCGAAAATACTATGACCATATCCAAACAGGAAGTGCGAAACGCTCTAAAGGCCCGGAAGGATGAGGTTGTCGAGGTGTTGTGCGATTTGATTCGCCTGCCTTCCACGCGGGGAAATGAAGGTCCTGTGGGGCGCTATCTGCTGGACCGGATGGCGGATCTGGCGGACGTGTGCGAGCCGGCTCCGATTTCCGAAAATATTGTAGAGGACTCCGACTATTCGTTTCCGCTGGAGGGCCTCACGTACGCGGATCGGCCCAATGTGCGTTTGGTCAAGAAAGGCACGGGACGCGGAAAGTCGCTCTTGTTCAACACCCACATGGACGTGGTGCCGCCGTCTCAGATGCAGGAGCGTCCCTTCGATCCGCAGGTGAGGGACGGCATCGTCTTTGGTCGGGGCGCGTGCGATGCCAAAGGCCAGATCGCCACGTTATTCCTCGCCCTCCGGGTGCTCGATGATCTCGGAATTGCGCTGAAGGGCGACGGGATCGTGCACTTTGTGGGCGAGGAGGAATGCGGCGGAAACGGGACCCTGGCCTGCATCCGGGGGCCGGACCGGGCCGATGCCGCGGTGGTGCTGGAGCCCACGGGATTGACGTGTCTTCCCTCGGTGCGCGGCGCGGTGTGGTTCGAGGTGACGTGTACCGGACGGTCGGGGCACAGCGGACAGGCCAAGGCTACGGTCAGCGCCCTGAAGGAGGCCATCGCGGCCATCCACATTTTGGAGGGCTATCACGCGCGCTTGCTAACGGCTTCCAAGGGGATCCCGCTGTTCGACAGGTTTGAGAATCCGATGCCCATTACGTTTGGCACGATGGCGGCCGGGGATTGGCCGGCTACGGCTCCCCAGAAGGCGACGTTCCAGGGCGTGCTTGGATTTTTGCCCAACAAGACCAAGGAGCAAATTCAGGAGGAGATGCGCCAGGTGCTTATTGATGAGGGGGACGACTGGCTGAAGGAGCACTTCGACCTGAATTTTATCTACCGCCACGACAGCAGTGTGATCCCGCCGGATCATCCCTTGGTGCAGACCATGACCCAGGCTTGTCGTCGAAGCGATCTAAAGCCGGAGGTTACCGCCATGCCGGCCTCGTGCGATGCGTGGTTTTACAATAACTTGCTTGAGATCCCAACGCTGGTTTTCGGACCGGGGAAGTTGCAGACCGCTCACTCGAATCATGAGCAGATCGCGGTGGCGGAGATTTTGAAGGCTGCCGAGGTGTTGATCGAGCTGATGAGGACGTGGCGTGGGTAGTCATGGGGCACTTTTTAGGGGGGGGGTGCGAAGAAAGAAGCATAGCGGGATAAAACAACAAGGCCACCGGAAAAAACCCGGTGGCCTCATTTTTTTTCTTCGGTTCTGAAGCAGGCAACTCCTTACCTTGCAGGAGGCTCCATAGGCGCCTTGATCCCCCCCCCCAGTTC
>JAUWMS010000356.1 GCA_030613045.1 Candidatus Latescibacterota bacterium
GGCGGTCGGAGCGGGGAAGCCGGCGATCAAAGGGTGCGGGCTGTGGAAGAATCGGGAGAAGGCCGTGGGGGGACCGTTTCGCAGTTACAGCGTTGTGGATCGGACATCGAATCGGATGTACATGGTGGACGGCGCGGTGTATGCTCCGGGGATCCAAAAAGCACCCTATCTCAGGCAGGTGGATTTGATCGCGCGGACGTTTTCGACGAAGCCGCCTGAGCGTAACCGTTCGCGCTGAGCCGTTCAAGAATGCCGATAGCGTTTCCTTCCGGTCGGGATCGTTCAAAATGTTTGATATTCTCGCATTTTCGCGAGAACCTTTTCATCTTTCTTGATCTTCCGAATCATCGCCACCAGCCGCTCGATCTGCGCCTCCGTCATACGCTGCCCCTTCTCCGCACTGGCCTTGTGCGCGTCCCCGATGTAGGTTTCCGGGTGGGAGGCGAACCAGTCCAACGAGGTCTTCGCCGGTCCGATGTCGAAGTCCTTCTTTGATCTGAAATAGCCCTCCGGCAGCCGGTCCATCTTACACAACTCCGGGAACAGATACAGCGAGATGCTCGTCTCGATCTCGCACGCGTGCCCCCAGTCCGCCGTTTCCCTGATCTCCCCGATTACGTCGTCCATCAAGAAAATCGGGGGGAAATACACCGCGTAGTCCTTCCCCCGATCCGATAGATGCTGGCGGAATACGTCCAATATGGCCGTGTTCCCTCCGTGTCCGTTCAGCAGGATGATCTTCTCGAACCCATTCCGCGCCACCTCATCGCACACATTCTCCAGGAAGGGCAGCAGCACGTCCGTTTCCAGCGAGATCGCGCCTGGCAAGTGTCGCCCCGGTTTCACATACGCATAATACAGCGGCGGCAACACCATCACCGGCTCCAACTCCGCCGCCATCAAAGCCCACCGGTGTGCGATCAACGCATCGTTCCCCGTAGGAAGATGCCACGCATGCGGCTCCAGACATCCGATCGGGATGATGCAGACCTCCTCCTTCGCCATGCTTGCTACGTCCTCGTAGGTGACGTGTGCCCATTCCATGGTGCTTTCCTTTGGTGAGTGGTGATTGGTAAACTGGTGATTGGTGACTGGTGGAGAAGCAACCCATCACCCATCACCGATTTACCATCGAGAGGGAATTTTCTGGATCTCACTTGCATAGGGTATATCAGGCTGACCTCCTATGCCCGCCCTCATATTTCTCCCAATACTCCGGCATCAACTCCTCTACTTTGTCCGCCAGTTCATCGTCGCTTATGGCGGTGATGCGGCCCACCTGCTCATACTGGTCTATCACCCATCGGGCGAGCTTGTGTACTTTGATCTTGCTGATTTGTTTTTCCCCCTTCAGTCCGAAGAATTCGTTGACCCAGTAAGCTACCCCGTCCACGCCGCTTTTGTCGGTGATCGCCACCCGCGGCGGCACGCCCAACAGCGTTGTGGTATCGAAAATATTATACACGCGTTCGTCATGACGCAGCCCCCCGGCGTGAATGCCGGCTCGCGTGGTATTAAAATACTTCCCCGCAAAGGGATAGTTGTCTGGAATCAAAAGCCCGATGGATCGCATATACGCGGCCAGTTCGGTGATCGCCTCGGTCCGGATACCGCACAGATCGCCCTTCAGGGCAATATACTCGAAGATGGCGGCCTCCAGTGGAGGATTGCCGGTTCGCTCGCCAAAGCCGAACGCGGTGCCGTTCAGCGCATCGCACCCATACAGCCAAGCGCTCGCGCCGTTTACATGGACCTTGTGGAAATCGTTGTGTCCGTGCCACTCCAGTCGTTCGGAAGGCACGCCGAGTTCCCGGTTGAGTTTATACACCAACTTGGGAATGCTTCGCGGGAGTTCAACACCCGGATAGCTCAGTCCAAAGCCCATCGTGTCGCATAAACGAATCTTGACCGAAAGCGCCTCGGGCACTTGCTCACTCATCCGCATCAGGCGTTCGACGAACGGCAGGACGAATCCCTCTATGTCGGCCCGGGTGACGTCCTCCAGGTGACACCGGGGACGCACGCCCGCCTCAAAAGCGGCGTCAACGACCTCACAATAACTGTCCATACACGCCTTACGGCTGTTGAACTGGAGCTTATGGAAGATATGGTAATCGGAGCAACTGGTGAGCATGCCCGTTTCCTTGAGCCCCAGTTCCTTCACGCGCCTGAAGTCGCCTTTGACCGCCCGGATCCATCCGGTGCATTCCGGATAGTCGTGCCCCAGTTCCCGGCAACGGTCCAGAGCTTCGCGGTCATGCTTCGTGTACAGAAAAAACTCCGTCTGCCGGATGACGCCGTTGGGCCCTCCCACCCTGGACATTAGATCGTAGATGCGAACGATCTGATCCACCGTGTAAGGGGGTTGCGCCTGCTGGCCGTCACGGAATGTGGTGTCGGTGATGAAGATGTCTCGGGTTTTCACGTCCTTGGGATGGAATTCGATCGCCTTTCCGTCTATATACTCGACAATAGGACCATCGAACCGAATTAGCGGCGGCAGGTCGTAACTAAAGGTATCTTCCAGCAAATTTGGTTCCGTCGTATCTACAAGGGGATGCAGTTTTTTAGACTCAGTCATAAATATTCCTTTCAGGGATAGTGAAGCCAGAAGCCAGAAGTTAGAATCCAGAAGTCAGAAGCCCAGACACTGACTTCTGGTTTCCTTTTATTTCCGAGTCCTGTTAGGCAATTTTCATCTTGCTCTTGTCAGGCCCCCTCCTCAAGGAGTCAGAATTCAGAATTAAGAATCCTGAACCCGCTGGTCAAGCGCGTTCTTCTCCTGGCTTCTGACTCCTGACTTCGAGAGGAAGAGGCAAAAACCGACAAGAGCAGTTCAACAATTATTTACACCTCTACGCCTTGCTCCTTACATACCTTGGTAATAAACGCCACCGCCCCGCTTACGCTCTGCACGGACAACGCGGCGTCTTCATCCATCTCGATCCCGAATTCCTCCTCGAACATCGCCATCAATTCAACCGACTGGACGCTCTCAGCGCCCAGATCATCTGAAAAGTCATCCTCCGGCTTGATCTCACCGGGATCCAGGTGCAATACTTCGGCAGTGGCGGCAATCACTCGTTCCTGTACAGTCGCCATAACGAAAACCTCCTCCTATACGAGCTAAAGGGTGAATTCCGGAATTCAGGCTTCAGCCTTTTAATTCTAAAGCCAGGTTGAACCCTGTTCCGGCTAAACACGACGTTGCTTGGCCAATACACGGCGTCCCTTTTTGATGGCCTCGTTTCGCGCCGGCGCCGTCAGTTTAAAAATTTCGTTCCACATCGTCTCCTGGGCCTGGGTCCACTCGCGGTTTCGCCGTCCCATAGCGGCCCTCGCTGTTTCGTAAAGTTTGCGCTTGCCGAATCCCTTGGTCACCACGCTTTCCAGGAACCAGGCGAAAGACGGGATGAATTTCGGAAGCGGTTTGCCTGTGGCTACGATCTGAGCCATCGCGCCTACGTAAGCCCCGGTGTTCAACAGCGTTCCGATGGAAGTCTTGGTATGATCCCCAATGAGCGATCCCACCTTGGTGGATCCGGTATCCACTGCGGCGCGGCCGTCCAGCATCACGGAGACGTCGGAATAATCGTTCTTTAAGTCGCTGTTGGTCGTCAATGCGCCCAGATTTACCCACTCGCCGACGTAGGCGTGCCCCAGGAACCCATCGTGATACTTGTTCGAGTATCCTTGAATAATGGACTCTTCCACCTCTCCTCCGATTCGACAGAAAGGTCCGATCGAGTTGCCTTCACGACACTTGGCTCCGAGCAGAAGCGCGTTTTTGCCAATGTAGCACGGACCCTCGATCCGCGTGAAGGGATGAATCACCGCGCCCTCGTCAATGAAGATTGGCCCGTGCTCCGCATCCATCACCACCCTCGGATGCACCAAGGCGTCCCGGGCAATATAGACCTCCTTTTCGCTTCCGCGGATCGAGGTGGGTTGTTCCACCGTTCCTTCGATGCCGCTGCGTCCCGCATCCTCGAAAGCTTGGGTCAATTGCTCGGGGTTGGCCAATATCAGATC
>JAUWMS010000088.1 GCA_030613045.1 Candidatus Latescibacterota bacterium
TACTAGTGCCTTTGTTACAGTATATGCGGGCTTTTAAAAGAACTGCCAACGTCCCCTACCAATTTTGGGCAGCCTCTATAGCTTGCCCCCAATGATCCAAAGGTGCGCGACAATTTGGCTTTGGTTTCACGGGACCGGGGGAAGTACCCAAGACGACCGAGGAGAAAGCCCACCGGCAGCCGGGCGATCGCTACTTCACGCTGAAAAAACTCGTTCCGGGCTTGGAGGAACTGAAACAAGCGGTTGCCATAGCTCCCGGAAGATGAAGAAGCCCGACTTATCCTCTCCATACTATATGAAGCTGGGAAAGGCCGAGAATATTCAGAGAAAATTGAACAAACAAAAACAGATAAAGCGGCTTCTATTGCGCTTTGTTTTAAGAGCCCCCCTTCTCTTCGGAAGGGGACTTTTTTTTGTCGCAAAAAAAATTGAACCCATGTGAGCAAAAGGCGATAAAATGGTTGCGCGCGAAACAACTATTAGCTATATTTCAAACCATGCGTTTGTGAAACCTTCCACGCGAAGGGAAGGAGAATCTCCATCTTTCATCTTTTCTATATGCTTGGCTTTGGAGGAGAATTATGCGAACGGTCGGAAAAGCGCTGCTGATGCTCTGCGCGGCGGCCATGCTGCTTTCGGTGACAATCTTCGATCCATCGGAGATCACGAGTAAAATCCTGGTTCGGTTCGTGGGCACAGGCCCTCAGCGCGTCGAGGAAGAGCAAACGATCCGTGTGGATGCGCACCTCCAGAGCCTCCTGCGCTCGATCCGAGAGGAGGAGGTGCGGGAGACGTTGGGACGTTTTGCCTCCATGGGATCGCGGGTCGTGGGATATCCGGGATGCGAGGAGGCGTACGAACTCGTGCGTACCCGTTTTGAGGAGATCGGCCTGGATAACATCACCACGGAGACGTTCAACGTAACCGTGCCGGTGGACAAAGGCGCACAATTGACCTTCTTAGACAGCGCACCACTCACCAATCACCAATCACCAATCACCCTCTACGGCCTATGGCCCAGCGGTGTGCGGACACCGAGCCTGCCCTCAGATGGGTTTGAGGGCGCTTTAGTGTACGGGGGACGGGGAACGTTTGCGGAGTTGGACGGCAAGCCTATGAAGGGCAGTGTGGTGGTGCTGTCTTTCGATTGCGGACAAAATTTCGTCAATCCGAGAATGTTGGGCGCGGAGGCGGTCATTTTCTACGGAAAGCAGGGGGTCAGTCAGGGAGAGGCGTCGGAGAAATTCCTGAAGGTTTCGGTGGATGTTCCACGATTCTGGGTGGAAAGCGAGGATGCCGGAGAGGTGGTGCGCCTCGCCCGTGAGGGCGGACACCGGGTTCGTTTGAACGGACGAATGGACTGGGAAACGGTGGAGGCCAAGAACATATACGGGTGGATTCGGGGAGACGGAGAGAGTGAGGACGCCATTCTGGTGGAGGCATACTACGACGCCATGTCCGTCGTTCCGGCTGTGGCGCCGGGCGCGGAGAATGCGTGCGGGATCACGGCGCTTCTTTCCCTCGCGGAGCGGCTTAAGAAATACGGAACCCGACATCCGGTGCTCTTTTTGGCCACGTCGGCGCACTTCGAGGCGCTGTCGGGGGTCAACGATTTCCTGTACCGCCACGCCCGCGGGAAAGGCCATTTCCGGGATCGGATGCCGGAGGAGGATCGGATCGATTTTCGGGTTTTCATCGGACTGGATCTCTCCAGTCGGGGCGATCAGGTGGGTTCCTTCGCCATGGCAACGTTCTATAATTCGCTGTGGACCACGGACAATTACCAGAAAAATATGATGGCTCCTTATGCGAAAAAATTCTCGGACTACGGGGCGGAACTCTTTCCCGGACAGCGCCCGGAGCATCCCCGGCACGTAGATGCCGTCGCGCCTCCCAAACGCACGTGGAAAAATTTCATGCCGGTACGCTTGGGATTGGATAGTGAGGCGGTGACGTTTGTAGGACTTCCGGGGATGACACTCGGTACGCCAAACGACATCCGGGAGCGGGTGGATACGCCGCTGGATCGAATGGAATATATGGACTTTGCCGGACTGACCAGGCAGGTGCAAGCCGCGACCGGCCTGTTGCTCCGGGCCGCCAACGACGAAGAATTTTTCGTGGACTCGAAGTTGGAACTGAGAGATCAGGGACACGCGCTGGATGGCGAGGTCTATTGGTTCGACCGGAACGTACATTTTGCCGTGCCCAAAAAACCGGTTCCCCAAGCGGTGGTGACCTATCAGCAACCCGGCCCCAACAGCGCCGGCGGGGTGCGGACCCTGGTGACCACGATGACGAATACGGAGGGGGCCTTCCGGTTCGACATTATGCGCAACAAATTTTCCAATAAGATCTCGGCCTATCAATTGGATGAGGCGGGCCGGATCACCTCCGCGCCGGATCTGGGACAGGAAGGCGATGCGAGCTATCCCATCACCCAGCCTTACGGATGGTGGGAAAACCACATGCTGGAAGTGCTGTTCCCATGCAGGGCGATCAGTCTGTTTGAGATCGTGGATTCGAGGTATCTTTCGGTTTTGGACTATATGATGGTATTGGGAGAGGACGACGCGCCGCCGCAGTCTTACGGAAGCGAGTACGTGGAAAAGCAGAGCACGGCGGAGGGGAAGGTGACCCGGGCCGCAGTGGTATTTGCCAAGCCGGGGTCGCGGGTGAAGGTGTTTATGAGCACCGGGCTTTTGGGGATCAAATATCTGTTGACCAATGCGCCCGAGGAATGGGTGGATCATCCGCCTCAGACCGATGAGGTGGACGAAAAAACCGTCGAGCGGGCGATGGGAACGGGCTATCCAGTCGAAGAAAGCGTGCTGTTTTTGCCGGCGTACAAGGCCGCCAAGGATATGTGGGTGCTCGACGATGTGCGGATGAAACAGTTGGCGCGCTATGGCGTGAAAAATGAAAAACTGGAAGGGCTGCACACGGAGGCGCGGGAGGCCCTGATTGCGGCGCGGGATCACCTGAAACATCTCCGATACGGCAGTTTTATCTCGGAGGCGCGCCGGGCGTGGGGATTGGAGGCGCGCGGATATCCGGACGTGAAGGGGACGGCAAACGATACGGTGCGGGGAATCGTATTCTATTTCGCGCTGCTGCTGCCGTTTTCGTTTTTCGCGGAACGCTTGCTGTTCTCCTTTGCGGATATTCGAAAGCAGATCGCGGGGTTTTCGGGGATTTTCGTGCTGGTGTTTGCGATTTTGCGGTTCGTGCACCCGGCCTTCAGGCTCTCCTCATCTCCGTATATTATTTTCCTGGCGTTCGTTATTTTTGCGATGGGCGTCGTGGTGTTGATCCTGGTGCTCTCCAAGTTCGGCCAGGAGGTGCAAAAATTCAGACAGTCGGCCTCCGGCGTGCAGGAGACGGATGTCGGCAGATTGAGCGCGACCGCGGCGGCGATCACGCTCGGCATCTCCAATCTGAAAAAACGGCGCGTGCGAACCGCCCTGACCGCCACGACCCTGATCCTGCTGACCTTTACGGTGCTTTCGTTCACATCGGTGCAGACCTCGCTGAAGTTCTACAAACTGCCGCGGGACAATCGGGCTCCCTATCCCGGCATGCTGGTTCGGGATCGGAGTTGGAAAGGGCTTCAGGAGTCCGTGCTGGAATACGTGCAAAGCGCATTCTCCGATCGTGCGCTGGTAGTGCCCCGCTCGTGGTACATCTCTCAGCTCCGGGCGGAGAAGGCGTATATCTCCTTCGAGACCGTACGCGGGAAGGAACCGGTGGGGCCTCGATTCGGAACCGTGCTGCGGGCGAACGAGCGGGACGGCTTTATCCCCCTGGAGCCGACGGAGACCAAGACGATGAGCTTCGCCAATGCGCTCTTGGGGATGCGTCCGGAGGAGACGAAGGTAACCGGAATGGATCGCCTGCTGATCGGGAACAGCCGCTGGTTCCGGGAGGGAGAGCGGAACGTGTGCATCCTTCCGGACGATCTGGCGCAATTGGTGGGAATCACGGAGAACGAAATCGGCCGGGCCAAAATCCGGATGTTGGGAGCCACGTTCGAGGTGATCGGACTGTTGGATTCGGAGGCGTTCAATGCGACGAAGGACATGGACGACGAGAAACTGACGCCCGTGGATACGGCGGGAGAGGCCGCCAAAATGAAGAAAGGGGCCGAAGAGGATCCCCGCCTGACCGCGTCTGCGCCCATCGAGACCTTTACGCATCTGGAGAGCAGCAACGTGATCATGGTGCCGTACGAGGTGGCGATGGAGATCGGCGGGACCTTGCGCTCCATCGCGGTGACGGATTTTCGGGACGAAGATTTCGTGGGGGATATCGAGGCTTTTATGTCGCGGGTGGCCCTGACCGTGTTCGTAGGGCGGGAGGATGAGGTGACGGTGTATAGCTCGATGGGGGCTACGTCGCTGAGTGGCTGGGGCAATCTGTTTATCCCGATCCTGATCGCGGCGTTGATTGTCCTGAATACGATGATGGGCGCGGTGTACGAGCGGTTCAAGGAAATTGGTATTTACAGTTCCGTGGGATTGGCGCCGAGTCACATCGGGGCGTTGTTTCTCGCGGAGGCGGCGGTGTTTGCCACGATAGGCGCGGTGATGGGCTATCTGATCGGCCAGGTGTTGGCGATGGTGTTGTCCTCTTATGATGTGCTCGCGGGGATCTCGTTGAACTACTCGTCGCTGTCTGCGGTATCTTCCACGCTGATCGTGATGGTCACGGTCTTTCTTTCCGCGATCTATCCGGCGAAGAAGGCGGCGAATATGGCCGTTCCGGACGTGACGCGCAAGTGGAAATTCCCCGAACCGGAAGGCGACCAGTGGCTTTTCGACTTTCCGTTTACCGTGGGAGGCACTGAGGTGCTGGGCATCTGCGCCTATCTGACCCGCGTGTTCGAGTCCTACGGAGAGGGATCCGTCGGGGATTTTATGACCGAAGGGGCACAGCTTTCCGCCCGCGAGTCGGGCACGCAGGAGGAGCCGATCTACGAGGTAACCACGAAGACGTGGTTGGCGCCTTATGATTTGGGTGTCAGTCAGGAGGTTCGGATGTCGGCGATTCCCACCGGAGAACACGGCGTCTATCGGGTCGAGGTGGCCATCCATCGGGAAAGCGGGGACGTGGCCTCGTGGCAACGGTTGAACCGGGGATTTTTGAACGTCCTTCGGAAGCGGTTCTTAGTATGGCGCACGATCCCGGCGGAGACGAAGGAGGAGTATGTGGAGGAAGGGCGGAAGGTCACGGTCAGTGCGTAATGCGGAATGAGTAATGAGCAATACCCTTCCCGTTCTCCCCTTCCTGAATTTGGGCGGCGGGGCAATGAACATTGTTCATTGTTCATTGAATTAAGGAGGCTGCGATGGGAATGCAAAGTATCCCTCCCCCTTGTGCTCCGAGGGGATTTTGGGAGGATAACCGTTGGCTCAATGCGCATTGGGCCGAAATGGTGCAGACTTATCCCAATATGTGGGTTTCCGTTGTGGGTCAACAGATTGTCGCCGCAGGAAGGGACCCTGAAGAGGTGACCAAAATCGCTCAGAAGAAGACAGACAGACGTGAGTTCCCGCTTTGCTTTGTGGAACGAGGCATCTATGTGTACTAAGATTATCCTGGAAATCGGGACGGACCTTGATCTGGATCTCCTTAGCGAAGCGCCAAGTGTGAAGTGCATCTTCGTAAAGTTAAGCTCCCTTGCGTGTGGGAATGTATTCAGGCACAGAGGCGCTACGCAGGCTCGGAATTCAGGCTTTAGCCTTTCATTCTCCAATTAAAAGGCTAAAGCCTGAATTCCGGACAAGTGCTAAAAAGAAATTCGAAACTTCAAGACCAAAATACTTAACTTTCCGGGGATAGTGCAAAATGATAGTGTGACACTTCCCACTTTCCGCTTCCCACTTGGCTCACCAATGACCAATCACCACTCACCAATACACAAGGAGGAGACGATTGGCTGAAGAATCCTTAACGTCGGAGAAAACACAAAGCGAGGTGGATGCCCGAAAGTATGAAATTATGCCGGAGGACGCTCCGTACGAGGACGGGTTTAATCTCAGGACGGTCATCGCGGCGTTGTTCGTAGGGTTTATTATGCTGCCCGGGGCGATCTATCTCGGGCTGGTGACCGGGCAGACGATGGCCGGCGCCGCGCAGTGGGTGACGCTCATCCTGTTTATTGAGATCTCAAAACGGTCGTTTATAAAGCTGAAGACCCAGGAAATTATTTTAATCTACTGGGTGGCCGGGGGTCTGGTGATGAGGGGCGGAAAGTTGGGGACGGGTGCGAACCTGTTCGGAGGTCCGTTCGGCGGGAAAATATGGGATCAGTATCTGATCCAATCTCCGCAGGCGGATGGATTGGCGCAGTATGTCCCTTCTTGGTTGACGCCCCCCCGTGGATCGGAGGCCCTGTTAAACCGAAGCTTCTTTCATCGGGCCTGGTTGGTGCCGATTGCGGTGCTGGTGGGCTATATCGGGTTGTTTCAGATCAACCGCCTTTCGCTCGGATACGTGCTGTTTCGGGTGACGAGCGACATAGAGCGGCTTCAGTTCCCGATGGCTCCGGTGCAGGCCGGAGGGGCGACCGCGCTGGCCGAGACCTCGGGGAAAAAAGAGGGATGGCGCTGGCGGATGTTCAGTATCGGGAGCTTTATCGGGATTATCTGGGGATTGTTGTACGTGGTGGTGCCCACCCTGTCCGAGGTCTTTTTGACGGACACGGTGCAGATTCTTCCGATTCCCTTTATTGATTTCACGAACAGTATTAAGGCCGTGGTGCCTGCGGCGATCTTTGGCGTGGGCACGGATTTGCTCCATATTTTCTGGGGATTTGTGCTGCCGTTCTGGGTGGTCGTAGGCACGTTCATGGGAAGTATGACGGTCAATTTCATCGCCAACCCGATCCTGTATAGCAAGGGCATCCTGCATACCTGGTCCCCGGGCATGACGGCCATTCCGACCCAGCTTTCCAATCAGCTCGATTTCTGGATCAGTTTCTCCATCGGAACGGCTGTGCTGGTGATGTTGATCGGATTCTGGATGATCGGTAAAACCTTCCGAAATATGAAGAAAAAGGCCAAGGAGACAGCCATCAGTCACTCCCTTCCGGAGGGACGTGGTGATATCGCAATATGGAAGGCGCTGAGTATCTGGGCTTTGAGTACCGTGGGGTTTGTCCTGTTGGTGTATATTCTGGTTCCGGACTTCCCGTGGTGGATTACGGCTCTGTTCGGATTTATCTATACCCCCTTGAGTTCGTACATCGCCGCGCGTATGATCGGGATCGCAGGACAGCCGTACGGATCGGCCATTCCCTATTTGAGGGAGTCCGTGTTTATTCTTTCCGGCTACAAGGGCGCGGCATTGTGGTTCGCGCCGGTGCCGATGTTCGATCACAGCTATCAGGTGAATACGTTTAAGCAATTGGAATTGACCAAGACGAAATTCGGCGGCATTGTGAAGGTAACGATCCTTACGTTTGTGGTCATGATGATCTGTAGTCTCCTCTTCTGGTCGCTGATCTGGAAATTGGGTCCCATTCCTTCGTCGTCCTATCCATTCGTACAGAAGATGTGGCCCTTCTTCTCCACGATGCAGGCGATGTGGGCAAAATCCACGCTTCCGGGCGGCCGAAGTATGATTTTAGAGGTGATTCAGGCGAAGTATATCTTCACGGGACTGGGGACCGGGGCATTATTGTACGGGCTTCTGTCCCTCACGGGAGCGCCGGTACTGATTTTCTACGGGATGATCGGCGGGATCACGCAATGGCCGCATTTCATCCTCCTGCAGTTTATCGGAGCGATGTTCGGCCGGTACTATTTTCGGAAGCGCTTCGGAAAGGCGCAATGGGGAGCTTACGCGCCGATCCTGCTGGCGGGCTATTCCTGTGGCATAGGATTGATCAGCATGGTCTCCATCGCTGTCGCACTGATCGCGAAGGCGGTGTCGCACGTGGTCTTCTGATTGCGGATTACAGGCTATGCAGCCACTAAGAGCACGAAGAACCACGAAGAACCCCTTGAGAAGTTCTCTGCGGAGCTTAGCGTTCTTCGCGGCTAAATCCGAAATCCAAAAACGGATTACAGGCTATGTAGCCACGAAAAGCACGAAGTTCCGCTAAGAACCCCTTGAGAAGTTCTC
>JAUWMS010000066.1 GCA_030613045.1 Candidatus Latescibacterota bacterium
GGCATTGGCGTGGGCGTTGATGGGACTCCTGCTAACTATGTCTGAAGGGCAAAGAGATTCCGCATCGGAGGCTTTGGAAACGGCCTCTGAAGAGGCGTCCGTGCAGGACCGGCGGGTGCTCTACGCGGTGTTGATCGCCAATTTCGCCAGTTACTTTATTGTGGGTGCGGTGCGCAATCTGTTCCCCAAACTTGCGGCGGAATTGGGGATCGAACTTAAGACATTGGGCGCGTTGATGGCCGTGATTCCGCTGGCGCAGTTGGGCGCGTTTGTGTACTTCCGCAGGGCGGATGGATCGCACGACCGGATCGGGCGCTTGATGATCGCTCAGGGGATGGCTATCGGAGGTATGGCCCTGATTATGGTCTCCCAGGGAGTCTGGCTGTTTGCGATGGGCTTTGTACTCTCCGGGGTGCTGATCGGCACGAGTTATTCGCTGAGCCTGTTTCACAGCTTGTACGGACAGGTACAGAAGGGAGCGAACAGCGGGCTGAACGAGTCCATCGTGGGCAGTGGCATCTTAGTGGGTCCTTTTGTGGGAGGATGGGCCGCCGGGCACTTCGGTCTGAGGACGCCCTACGTGCTGTGCGGAATGCTGTTAGCCGTTGCGATGGCGGCGGAGGGCATGCTGATCCGGTCGGCGAAGCGTCGGCGCGCACGAGGGATGTCGTAAGCGTGATAATCCTCAGACGCTTCAGCCTGAACGTAAACGATCAGTCTGAAGGATGCAAGCTGAAGTACGCTCCTATCCCGGGTTTAGAGGGCACTTCAGCGTCCTTTGACTCTGAGCCTGAGGGTTCAGCTTCAGGTCTTGACATGGCACCTTTATCCGAAGAAAGGAGGCGTTATGGAACTTATGGACGTCATTCGACAGCGGCGTAGTATTCGGAAGTATAAGCCCGATCCGGTGCCTCAAGAGGCTCTCGATTATGTACTGGAGGCGGCACGGCTGGCCCCATCCTGGGCGAACACCCAGTGCTGGAAATTTGTAGTAGTCACCGATCCCAAGGTGAAAAGCGAGTTGGCCAAGGCGGGTAACGAATGGACCGCTCATGCCCCGGTTCTGGTCGCGGCCTGCGCCGATCCTTCCGAACCCGGCACCAAAGGCGATCAGGCTTACTATATGCTGGACATCGGAATTGCCATGGAGCATCTGATTCTTGCGGCGAGCGAACGAGGGCTGGGTACCTGCTGGATTGGCTGGTTCAAGGAAGACGCAGCCAAACGCGCATTGGGGGTACCCGAGGGGATACGCGTGGTGGCTTTTACCCCGCTCGGCTATCCGAACGAAGCGCCGTCTCCCAAGCCACGCAAAGCGCTCAGCGAAATCGTGTGTTCCAACCGGTACGAATAATCCAGATCCGTCCATTGCAGCGTGACAACTCAAATTGGAGTGCGGTAGCCTGCTATCGCTTTCAGCCGCTTGACTGCCAAGAAAGCGCAAGCACGGCTTGCGCTTTCCATAGCTTGCCCGCTAAAGAAAGCCCCTTTCCGAAGAGGAAACCCTATGCGGTTTGTGAGAGATAAAAACTGAGCGATGTAGCCTCAGTCCACCAAGAAGAGTGGGAGCATTTATATGAATTCAATCATAGACTTTCGAAGCGACACGGTAACCACGCCCACGCCGGAGATGCGGGAGGCGATGAAGAACGCTCTGGTGGGCGACGACGTGTTTCAGGACGATCCTACCGTCCGCGAGTTGGAAGAGAAGGCCGCCGAACGCTTGGGACACGAAGCCGGTTTATTCGTGGTCAGCGGCACGATGGGCAATCAGGTGTGCATCAAAGCGCACACCAGGTCCGGCGATGAGATCATCCTGGATCCGCGATCCCACATTTTCAACCACGAGGTGGGTATGGCCGCATCCTTCTCCGGGGTGCAGGTGCATCCGGTGGATATCTGGAATCCCCCGGAGATCGAGGCCGCCATCCGCACGGAGGACATTCACCATTCCGAAACCACGCTGATCTGCCTCGAAAATTCGTTCGAGTCCTTTCGGGGGCGTCCGATGCCGGTGGCGTTGACGGAGCAAATTTACGACCTC
This sequence comes from Candidatus Latescibacterota bacterium, assembly GCA_030613045.1. GTDB lineage: Bacteria > Latescibacterota > 4484-107 > 4484-107 > 4484-107 > 4484-107. The sequence continues at coordinate 2,045 of JAUWMS010000066.1, forward strand.
GCCGCGCGGCACGGAATTCCCGTCCATGTGGACGGCGCACGTATTTTCAACGCGGCCGCGGCCCTCGAGGTGAACGTCCGGGAAATCACGGCGCGGGCGGATTCGGTCATGTTCTGTCTTTCCAAAGGCCTCGCCGCGCCGATCGGTTCGATGGTCGTCGGGAACCGTGATTTCATCCGACGAGCGCGGAAGGTGCGCAAGATGATGGGCGGTGGCATGCGTCAGGTGGGCGTGCTGGCGGCTCCGGGGCTGATCGCTCTGGAGGTGATGTCCCGACGGTTGGACGAGGATCATCGCAACGCCCGCCTGCTGGCCGAGGGATTGAGGCCCCTTCCTCAGATCGATTTTTTGCACGAAGTAGAGACCAACATTCTCCTTTTTCGACTGCGGGACACCTCTCTCTCCATCGAGACCCTGTCCGAACGTTTGCTGGAACGGGGCATCAAGACCCTGCCGGGAGAGCACGGTCAGATGCGGATGGTGACGCACAAGGATATTTCCCCGGAGGACGTGAGCGCCACCATCGAGGCGTTTCGGGACATCCTAATGTGATTTTCACCGCAGAGCACGCAGAGTGCGCGGAGAACCCCATAAAGGGCTTCAGCAGTTCTCAGCGGTCTCTGCGATCTCTGCGGTGCAATTTGAATCCCGATCTCACGAAAAAAGGAAGGAGCGTTTTCATGCTCAGATGCGGCATTATCGGATGCGGACGAATTGTTCAGCAGGGGCATGTCAATGCGTTCAAGGCGCTGCGGGACCGCATCGAGGTGATGGCTTTGGCCGATCCGGCCCAGAGCAGCTTGGACGCAGTGGGAGAAGCGCTTGGCGTGGAGCGGAAGTATACGGATTACCGGGAGATGCTGGCAAAGGAGACGCTGGATTTCGTGGATATTGCCACGCCTCATTTTGCGCACCGGGACAACGTGGTGGATGCCGCGAATGCGGGGGTGCACATCCTCTCCGAGAAGCCGATGGCGACGAATTTGAAGGAGGCGGATGCTGTGCTGGCGGCCGTGGAGAGAAACGGCGTCCAATACTGCGTGCTCCACAATTACATTTACGGCGGCGCATTGAAGCGGGCCATCGCACTGGTTCGGGAGGGCGCGATCGGAACGGTGTTCTTCATCCGAAGCGAAGGCGTGGGTTGGGGGCATTACGCCGGCGTGGAGGGGTTCGATCCCGACTGGCGGACCAAGAGGACCCGGGGCGGCGGCGGTTGTCTGATCGATAACGGGTATCACAACCTCTACTCCGCGGAGTATCTGATGAACTCGCCGGTGGTGTCGGTCTATGCCAGCGTGGGGACGTTCGTCCAGCCCATTGACGTGGACGATCTCGCCGTGCTGATGCTCCGGCATAAAAACGGCGGCACCACGAGCATCCAGGTCAGTTGGGCGGTCAAAGCGGGCGGTGTGGGGGTTTATGAGATCCACGGCACGAAAGGCACGCTCACCTTTCGCCGGGACGATCATCCGCTGGCGCTCTATCGAAATGAAACAGGGGAGTGGGAGTATCCTTCGACGGAGGTGCAGTATGAGGGATTCACTGGGCTCTTCCACGAATTTGCAGAGGCGCTGGAGCAGGGAACGGAGGTGCCCATCTCCGGCCACAGAGCGCGGCATAACTTGGACATCATTGTGAGCGCGTACGAGTCGGCCAAAACCGGGAACGTGGTGGCCATTTCCTGATATTCCTCATCAGTTTCTGGACAAAATTAAACGGAAATTTCACCGCAGAGTCCGCGGAGAACGCAGAGAAAAAACCCTCTCAAGAGGGCATGACTCAGGAGGATTTCTTTGTATTCTCTCTGCGAGCTTCGCGATCTCCGCAGTGAAAATTTATGAACATTAAGTCTGAACCTCCCGCAGGGTACTAACCTGCGGGAGGTTGTCTTTTCAGAAAGGCGACCTCCCGTATGCCCCACCCGCAACTCCATTTCGACGCCGGTCACGCCTGGGTCTGGATCGTTCCGGCCTTGCTTTCCCTCGTGGCGGCGTTCTATTTTTACCGGCGCACCAATCCGCCGAGTCCCCGGTGGATGCGAAGGCTGCTATTCGGGCTGCGAAGCGCGGTTTTGATGCTGCTTCTACTGGCGCTGACGGAGCCGATGCTCACGCTCAGCACGGTACGAAGCGAAAAGCCCGTCTTCGTGGTGCTGATAGATCGGAGTGCGAGCATGGGCCTCGTGGATGGCCGGGGGGGGCGCCGGGATGCACTCGTGGAACTTCTCAAGGCGGAGACGTTCGAGACGCTTGGACAACAGGCCCGGCTTGAAATCTTCACGTTTGCGGACAATTTGACGCCTTGGGCTCCGATGATCCCGGATTCGTTGAGGCCGCATGGGAACGCGACGGACATCGGGAGCGCGCAGCGTACGGTCCGGGATCGGCTCAAGGGACAACAGATCGAGGGGATGCTGTTGTTTTCGGATGGAGCCAATAATCTCGGAGGCGACCCGGTCTCCGTGGCCGAGGGAATGGGCATCCCGATCTACGCGGTGGGCATCGGAGATCCGACGACGGCGCGGGATATTCAGGTTGCCGGTGTGTTCGCCAACGAGATGGCCTACGTGGGACGGCCGGTTCCGGTGGAGGTGACAATTTTAAGCTGGGGATTCGAGGGACAAAGAGCATCGGTTTTCTTGTATGAGGGGGGCAAACGGCTGGATGAGCAGATGATCACCCTGAGGGGAGACGGGCTGGAGCAACGGGTGACGCTTGAGATGACGCCGACCCAGCCCGGAAGGCACACTTTCCAAATTGTGCTTCCCGTGCAGGAGGGAGAGCTTTCGGAGGGAAACAACCGCCGTCTGTTCTCCGTCAAGGTCTTGGAAAGCAAGGTGCGGATTTTGCTGGTCGCAGGCAGCCCGAGTGCGGATTTATCCTTCCTCCGGCGGTCGTGGGAGCGTAATGAAGATCTGCACGTGAAGACGGTCGTGCTCGGTCAGAGAAAGGAAGGATTTCGGATTTCGGACACCGATCTCGTGGCGTTGTTGGATGTACCCTGGAAGGCCCTGGGGAACGAGGGCGCACAGGAGCTTGTTCGGGCCGTCCGGGAGGACGGCTTGGGACTGCTGGTGATCGGTGGGCCTCATGCATTCGGCGCCGGGGGAACCGTCGGAAGTCCGTTGGAGGAAATGCTTCCGTGGAAAATGCAAAGGGGGCGCGCTTCTTATCGGGAGGGGGCGTTTTCGCCGCGGATAACGTCCGAGGGCGCGCACCATCCGATCTTGCGGCTTTCGGAGGATCCGGTCGTCCATGCTCAGCGATGGGGGGAGTTGCCCCCCCTGTTGGCGTGCAATGGGATCGCGGAGGTCAAATCGTGGGCGCGGGTGTTGGTGGTGCATCCGACGCTGGGGAACGCGCATAGCCCGATGCCGCTTGTCGCGGTCGGAGGGCGGGATCGGGGGAAGGTGATGGGGGTGGCGTTTTCCACCTTCTATCGGTGGGATCTGATGATGTGGGGAATCGGAAAGACCAACGCGGCGTCGGAGCGATTCTGGAGCAACGCGGTCCGCTGGTTGGTGACGCGGGAAGCAGATGCCCCGGTGCGCATTTTTTCGGATAAGCCCATCTATCGCGCCGGGGAGCCGATCACGTTTCAGGGAGAAGTGTACGACGAAAGCTACCGGCCGCTGCCGGGGGCGGAAGTGCAGGTCGTCTTCGAGGAAGCCGCGCGGGAGCGGATCGTCTTTTTTGAGGACGAGGGATCGGGACGCTATGCCGGGCGGACGTCCGGGCTTCGTCCGGGGGAGTACACCTTCCGGGCGCGGGCCTCCATCGGTGAACGCCGGATCGGGGAGGCCGAGGGCGCGTTTACGGTGGGGCCGTATAGCCTGGAGTTCGAGCACACCGGGATGAGCGAGGAACTGCTACGTCGGATCGCCCATCGTAGCGGAGGAGCGTTCTATACGCCGGACTCCTTCGGAGCGATCTTGGAGGACGCGGATTTGCAGAAAAAACAGGTGTCCCACGTGCACAAAATCCGACTCTGGGACTGGTGGGGACTTTTTGCGGGAATGATCGCGCTGCTGTGCGCGGAATGGACGATGCGGCGGAGATGGGGGATGATTTGAGGGCAAACCATTTCAAAAATTTCAAAAATTGCCTGGGTGTGATGGATATAGGCAATCTTTGAAATCTTTGAAATCTTGGCAATCTTGGCAATGGGAAAACGGGGGGAGAGGGAGATGCCTTATCTCATTGGAATAGACATCGGCACTTCGAGCACGAAGAGCGTGCTGATGGACGAAGCGGGTGTGGTGTTGGCTGTGGCTCAGCAGGAAACCGGTATTAGCACGCCCCGACCGGGGTGGGCGGAGCAGGATCCCGAGACCTGGTGGCGCGCGACGTGCGGCACGCTGAAAAAGGTGCTGAGCGCGTCCAGAGTAGATCCGAAAACAATTGCCGGTGTGGGGCTGTCCGGGCAGATGCATGGAACCGTGCTTTTGGGCAAAGATCACCGTGTGCTCCGACCGGCCATCCTCTGGGCGGATGGCCGAAGCGCGGAGCAGTGCCGGAGAATTTATGAACGAGTCGGACCGGAACAATTGGCGCGATGGACCGCCAATCCGGTGGCCCCGGGATTTATGGCGGCCTCCCTGCTCTGGCTGAAGGAGCACGAACCGGAAATTTTTGAGAAGACGGCTGTGGCGCTGCTCCCCAAGGATTACGTACGATGGCGACTGACCGAATCCCTCGCTTCGGACGTGTCGGATGCGGCCGGCACCTTGCTCTTTGACGTGGCGCACCGGCGCTGGTCCGAAGAGCTTCTGAGGGCGCTGGACTTGCCCGATGGCCTCTTCCCGAAGGTGCTCGAATCGTCCCAAATCGCCGGAACCGTCGGACGAAAGGCATCGGAACAGACGGGTCTGTCGGTCGGAACGCCCGTCGTCGCCGGAGCCGGGGATCAAGCCGCTGCGGCGGTCGGGAATGGGATCATCAAGCCGGGCACGATGCTTTCGACCATTGGCACCGGAGGCCAGCTCTTTGCGCCGCTTTCGGGCCCGGTGTACGACCCCAAGCTCCGCACGCATACTTTTTGCCACGCGGTTCCGGATCGCTGGTTTATGATGGGCGCGATCCTCTCCGCCGGGCTTTCGCTGCGCTGGTTCCGGGATCGGATCGCGGGCAAGTCATACGAGCAGCTCTCCGGGGAGGCGGCTCGGGTTCCACCCGGCTCGGAGGGCTTGATCTTCCTGCCCTATCTCATCGGAGAACGCACCCCCTATATGGATCCGAAGGCCAGAGGCGTCTTTTTCGGACTCGGCCTGCATCATACCTTGGGCCACCTTGTCCGCGCCATTATGGAGGGCGTGGCGTTCGCACTTCGCGATGCCCTATTGATTTTCAGAGAATTCGGCGTTCGGACCGACCGGATCGTCGTCTCCGGAGGGGGCGCACGAAGTCCCGTCTGGCGGCAGATTCAGGCGGATGTTTTCCGAAGCGAGGTGGCGCGCGTGCACGGGGAAGAACGAGCCGGCATCGGCGCGGCGATGTTGGCCGGGATTGGGACGGGCGTGTTCGAGAGTTTCGAGGACGCATGCCGAAAGGCCGTGCGCACTGAAGCGTGCACTCCCCCCATCGCGGCGAACGTGGAGCGCTACGACCGGCTGTACGACGTATTTCACGGATTGTATCCGAAACTGAAGGATGATTTTGTCCGGCTGGATGCGTAAGGGCGCACCCAGTGCTCCCTCAAGTCTAAACTGACGAGTTGTCATTCTGAGCCGGAGCCCTTCACTGCGTTCAGGATAAACTCCGCGGAGGCGAAGCATCTCGTTGTCCGCGGAACGCACGAGGAGCAAAACCGAGATTCTTCGTCGCTTCGCTCCTCAGAATGACCGTCCGGCAAAATGTACCTGACAGAACACTAGCCTGAATTACTCATGAATTCGGAGGGGGAAACAGAATACTTTTTCCTACTAAGTTTTAAGAAAGCCTTGGGCAAAGCCCGGAGCCAGGCGTGGAGCCGCAGACTCGCGAATAATTCAGGCTATGTGTGCGCCGGATGCGGGCAGAACCACGGATTTGCCCTTATCATTTTTGTCCGTCACTTGAGCCAACGGCACGTGGATAAGACCTCCGGGATCTTCGAGACCTCGGAGGTTTTTCATTTTCAGTCGGGAGAACCCATAAAGTGGGCGGAGCCGCCGTGCACGTGGGGGGAAAAAGCTCGTTTTTTTGCGGGAAAGCGGTTAAGGTTTTTTGAACGGATGCCGAAATAAAGAACAGAAGAAAATGCGAAAAACACTGCCGCTACGGCCCGTCGTTTCTCACACCGCGCTCACGGATTTCCCCTCATCCTGTTTGTAGGAGTCCTTATAGATGGAATCAGCGAAGATCCTCATCGTAGATGACGAAGCCCAGATACGGAATGCCTTAGCCGAGCTATTTGAGGGGCAGGGGTATGAGGTTCGGGCTGCGGAGAATGCCATACGCGCGATGGGACTCCTCCGGGAAAGGGCCTCCGACGTGGTGGTCACGGATCTCAAGATGCCGAAGGTAAGCGGTTTAGAATTGCTTCAGTTTGTGAAGGCCCAGGATCCTTCAGCGGAAGTGATTGTCATCACCGGGTATGGCACGATCCCATCGGCCATTCAGGCGATGAAGGAGGGGGCCAGCGACTACTTGATCAAACCCGTTCGTCTCGACGAGTTGAGTGCACGGGTGAAAAGCTGTGTGGCCCGCCGCGCGCTTCTGAGGGAGAAGCGCCGTCTGTCGAGAATGGTGACCCTGGTAGATATCGGTCGGGCCATCGCATCCAAGTTGGACATGGACGAGTTGTGCGAGAAGATTCTGGATACCCTTATCACTTCCTTGGGGGCGCAGCAAGGGTCTTTGAT
>JAUWMS010000434.1 GCA_030613045.1 Candidatus Latescibacterota bacterium
CTGGCCGGAAAATTGCCACCCTTCCCCGGCAGGAGTTCTCCCCCCTGGGTGCCCGTGCAGACCAGTCCATCCGCCTCCGGGGAAATGACTGCGAGCGCAAGGGCGCCGTCGTTGATGAGAATCGCCTCTCCGGGGCACACGTCCTCCGCAAGACGCGCATAGCTCACCCCGATCCGCTTCTCATCCCCTGCGATTTCCTCCGCGGTCAGCACGATCCGATCCCCATTTCGGAGCAAAATCGAAGACGCCCAAAGCGAGCCCACGCGAATCTTCGGCCCGCACAGATCCTGCAAAATCCCCACCGGGCGTCCCATCTCTTCGGACAATCCCCGGATCAGCCCGACCACCCGCGCATGCTCTTCCTGGGTCCCGTGCGAAAAATTCAGCCGCGCCACGTCCATTCCCGCCCCGAACAATGCCCGCAATCCTTCCTCCGAAGACGAAGCCGGCCCGATGGTGCACACGATCTTGGTCTTTCTCATCACGGAACCTCCCGGTGTTCAACGAGCCGGTGAATGGTGAGTAGTAAGTGAGGCGGAGACAGAGGTCAGAGGTCGGAAGCCAAAAACAGAGGTCAGAGGCCAGAGGTCAAAGGCCAGAAGGCAGAGACCGGAGGTCAGAGGACGGAAGTCAAAAAAACAGAGGGGCACTGAACCGCGTCTTTCACCCTTCACGCATCACGTTTTACGTTTCACGCATTACGTTTCACGGCTCCCTTTTTTCGGCTTATGGAAATCATTTCCCTTATAAAATCCCGAAATCTGCCGATAATAGAAACAGGTCCGATTCCTCACCACAGAGACGCAGAGATCGGAGCGCATGATCCACCCAGGGTCTATAAGCGTTCCGCCTTCCCTGCGTCTTTGCACGTTTTCTCTCTGGAGGCCGCTCCTTTGATCCCTTCCCTCGCAGATAAGATCCGACACATCGCCAACCCCCTCCACATATACTGCCGCCTGCGGAAAATCGGAATACCCCCGCGGTTTGCGCTTTGGATGAGCGAAGTCTATGAAACGCTGGACAGCCTCTGACGCCCCAGCCAGCTTTCAGATGGCAGGGATCACTGCAATCCGAAATCCGAAATCATCTTCCCAACTCCTGCTTCAAAAATCGCCCGGTGTACGATCCTTCCATCTGCCCCACCTCCTCCGGCGTGCCCTCCGCCACGACGCGGCCTCCCTCGTCTCCGCCCTCCGGTCCGAGATCGATGAGGTAGTCCGCAGTCTTGATCACCTCCATATTGTGCTCGATCACCAACACCGTATTCCCCTTCTCCACGAGACGATTCAGCACGCCCAGCAGCATTTTAATGTCCTCGAAATGCAGGCCGGTCGTGGGTTCGTCCAGGATGTAGAGGGTGCGTCCCGTGCTGACCTTCGACAGCTCCGTGGAGAGTTTTACCCGCTGGGCCTCGCCGCCCGAAAGCGTCGTGGCCGGCTGTCCGAGGTGGATGTATCCCAATCCCACGTCCGAGATGGTCTTCAGTTTTCGATAGATCCGGGGGATATGCTCGAAGAAAGTCATCGCCTCGTTCACGGTCATCTCCAGCGTGTCCGCAATGGTCTTGCCCCGATAGCGAATTTCCAGCGTTTCCCGATTGTACCGCTTGCCCTTGCATTCCTCGCACGGCACATAAACGTCCGGCAAAAAGTGCATCTCGATCTTGAGAATGCCGTCCCCCCGGCATGCCTCGCAACGTCCGCCTTTCACATTAAAGCTGAAGCGTCCGGGCTTATATCCCCGAAGTTTCGCCTCCGGAAGCTGGGCGAACAGTTCCCGGATCGGGGTGAATGCGCCGGTGTACGTGGCCGGATTGGACCTCGGCGTTCGTCCGATGGGCGATTGATCAATGTTGATCACCTTGTCCATGTGCTCCAATCCCGTGAGCTGCTCGAAAAAGTGCGGATCGGCCTTGGATTGATAGAATCGCTGCGCCAGCGCGCGATACAGGGTCTCGTTCACCAACGTGCTTTTGCCCGCACCCGAAACACCCGTCACGCACGTAAACGTCCCCAGCGGGATCCGCGCCGTAATGGACTTGAGATTGTGGCCCCGGGCTCCGATCACCGAAAGCCAGTGTCCGTTGTGCGACCGCCGTCGCGCCGGAAGCGGAATCTCCCGTCCTCCGGATAGATATTGCCCGGTCAGCGAACGGGGATTCTTCGACACCTGATCCGGCGTGCCCGCAGCCACGACCTCCCCTCCATGGACGCCCGCCCCGGGTCCGAGATCGAGCACGTAATCCGCGGTCTCGATGGTCTCCCGGTCGTGCTCCACCACGATCACGGTGTTGCCCAGATCCCGAAGCCGCACCAACGTATCTAACAGCCTTCGGTTGTCCCGCTGATGCAGGCCGATGGATGGCTCGTCTAAAATATAGAGCACCCCCATCAACTGCGACCCGATCTGGGTGGCCAGGCGGATACGCTGGGCCTCGCCGCCCGAAAGCGTGCCCGTGGCCCGATCCAGTGTCAGATAATCCAGCCCCACGTTCCCTAAAAAGCTCAATCGCTCCCGGATCTCCTTTAGTATCTGGCGGGCGATCTGCTCATCGCGCTCGGAGAACCGAAGCCGCTCGAAAAAATCCCGGGCGGTCTTCACCGAAAACGCGGCCACTTCCGCAATGTTCCGATCTCCCACCGTCACAGCCAGCGCCTCAGGTTTAAGACGCTTCCCTTCGCACCGGGGACAGGGATGCAGCCGCATAAACCCCTCGATCCACCCGCGTATCCCGGATGACTGGGTCTGTCGGTACCGCCGTTTCAGGTTCGGGATCACCCCCTCGAATTTTCCGATGTACTCTCCCCGTCCACTTCGGTGCTTATATTCAAATTTAATCTTTTGTTTCCCCGTGCCATATAAAAGCACCTCCTGAGATTCCTTTGGAAGCTCCCCGAAGGGCTTATTCAAATCTATGCCCGCAACCCGGGCCACACTCCTGAGCTGCTGATAGAGCCATCCATCCCGGGTCTTTCCCCACGGCACCATCGCTCCCTGATTGACCGAAAGCGCCTTATCCGGAACCACCAGATCCGGGTCGAGTTCCCTTTTTATGCCCAAGCCGTCACACTCCGGACAGGCTCCGTAAGGACTGTTGAACGAGAATAATCGCGGCTCGATCTCCTCGTAGCTGATCCCGCACGCCACGCACGCAAATCGTTCCGAAAACACCAACTCCTCGCCTCCGACCACATCCACCCACACCATCCCCTCCCCCAATTTACGCGCAGTCTCCACCGAATCCGCCAGCCTTCCGCGCACCTTCGGCTCCACCACCAAGCGATCCACCACCACCGCAATGGTGTGCTTCCGGTTCTTGTCCAGCACAATATCTTCATCGAGCGAGCGCACCGCTCCATCCACGCG
>JAUWMS010000504.1 GCA_030613045.1 Candidatus Latescibacterota bacterium
GGCCCGCTCAGTCTCGCGGAACAAAAGATCGTAGATCAGTTGCTCGTTCGAGAAACGCACCTCCCTTTTGGTGGGATGCACGTTCACGTCCACCGTTCCGGGCGCGATGCGTAGAAACAGCACAAAAAAAGGGACGCGATCTCTGGGAAGCAGCGCGCCGTATCCCCGGAAGATCGCCGAACGTAGCGGACGATTGGTTACAGGGCGTCCGTTCACGAAGATCCACTGTTGCCTTCCGCTTCTTCGCGCCACCTCCGGAACACCGAGAACCCCCTCTCCAACGACACCTCCGTCCGAAAAGCGCAGCGAAACCGTTCGATCCATCAAGGCTCCGCCAAAAATATCCCGCATCCGCTCTTCGGATCGCTCCCGCGCCCTCAACGCCATGACCTCCCGCCCATTGTGCACCAACCGAAACGCCACCTTCGGATGCGCCAATGCGGCCGCGGTCATCGTCTGAACAATATGCCGGAATTCGGTCTCCGTGGTCTTCAGGAACTTCCGGCGCGCCGGCGTATTGAAAAACAGATTTCGCGCCGTCACCGTAGTCCCCTCATCCCGTCCCACCTCCGTCACATTTTTCAATATCCCGCCTTCAAAGGCCACCAGCGTGCCGGCCGAACGCGTGGGCTCCCTCGTCTCCAGGGTCATCCGAGCCACCGAGCCGATACTCGGAAGCGCCTCTCCGCGGAAGCCCAGGGTCCGCACCGCATCCAGATCCTCCTCGCTCAAAAGCTTACTGGTCGCGTGCCGCTCCATCGCCAGAATCGCATCGTCGTGGGACATCCCCATCCCATCGTCCGCCACCGAGATCAGCGATTTCCCTCCGGCCTTTACCTCCACCGCAATCCGCCCTGCTTCGGCATCCAGCGCATTCTCCACCAACTCCTTCACCACCGAAGCCGGACGCTCCACCACCTCCCCCGCGGCAATTTTATTGACCAGTATCTCAGGCAATACCCGGATCCGATTCGACATTTCCCATCCTTCTCTCAGTCGCCGAAAATGAGCGCGTGGTGTCCGACTCCCCCACACCACTCACCAATGACCACTCACCAAACTAAAAGGCGGCGTACATCCCAGTGTACACCGTCCACTTGCGCCCCCATCTGGAACTGGTGACGACCAGATCGCCCTCCTCGTCCCAATACCGATATTGATGATTCATGAAGCTTTCCGGGGAATCGTACATCACGTGGAGAAAACCGTTCAGATCCCTTCGAATATCCCAGTCCATCCCCAGACCCACGTTCCATCCCCACAAGTCCTGCACGGCATGAGCCTTATTCTCAGAAGTGACGGTTTCGTATCGAAAATCGTACGTGATCCCCCCCAATTCGAGAAAGCCCTTGATCCGGCGCGGATCGTACGGATCGGAATTGAGCACTACCTCCAAGCCGATTTCTACGTCGCCCCGGAGCACGTCTTCCACCAGGAAGTAGTCGTGCACATACCGGCCTTGCTCTTCCGGGAGATCGGTGGGCAACTTATCCCCGGGGAAAAGATAAGACCGGTATCCTCCGAGAAACAACGTCTTGCCTTCCCACGAAAGCCCGAGACGCTCCGTAATATCGTATTGGAACAGAAGGGATTGGGAGATAAAACGAAAATCTAACTCTTCAACATAATCCGGATCGAAATCCAGATCCTTCGCCGCATCCACGCGGGATTTCTCCAATTCCTGCTTGATCTGAAAGCGATAGGTCTTTTGAATGCGGTTCCATCCAAACGCCGGCTCGGGGGCAAGGACCTTGATTTGGTGATGCTCCCGGTCGTAAAAATACAGCGCACCCTTCCGGTCGAATGCGATGAGCTTCCCATTTTCCTCCTGTTCCCGCTCCGAAAAACGAAGCACGGTCTTCCTCCGAAAGCTCCCGCCCGAATCGAACGCCTGTACCCGCTCCAACCAGCGACGATAGCGCTTGTACCCCGGCTTCTCCTGATGTTTCGGGTCCTCCTCCATCCGGATCGGAGGCTGCGGATCGTCCGCTCTCCGTTCGAGCGTGCTCTGAAACACCTTTGAAAAGGCCGATTCGTCCTTGGCCAATAGCTGACCGTGGCGTGGTGATTGGTGAGTGGGGAGTGGGGAGTGGTGCGTGGTGACCCATCGCACGAGATAGGGGGAGATGAACTCGCCGTCCCTGCGGCCGCGCCGTCCGATTACAGCGGTGATCTTTCCCTGAGCGTCGAAGCGAACGACCCGATGGTTGCCTCGGTCTGCTACGTACACGTTTCCCAGGTCATCCACAGTGAGGGACGTGGCCCGATCCATTCGGCCAAATTGGCCAAACACCTGCCGGCGCACTCCGTTCTGGTCAGTTCGGGTGATCTTGTTTTTGCGCTCGTCCAGGACGTAAAGATCGCCGTCGGCCCCGGTCGTTAGGTGAAGCGGACGCTGATAATCCCTTTTCAAAGCATACGCGGAGCGCGCCTCCGGATCCACCACGGGAATAAAACGCTCCCCAACCTGCTGATCCCATTTCAGCGAATCCAGGACGACACATCCCAGATACCTCCGTTCGGCATCGAAGTGATGCACAATGGGCGCATAGAAATAGAGGCTTTGATCCGTCCCCGAAGCCACGGAAAGAGCCTTCCAATCCGCCACGAAAAAGTGCCCGTTCGGAGCCACGGCGATCTCCCCCGGCTCCTCAAAACGAAAAGCCTCTCCCTCAAGGACAGGCTTTTCGGAGGCAACGATCAGATGAAGCAACCTCCCTCCGGAATC
>JAUWMS010000344.1 GCA_030613045.1 Candidatus Latescibacterota bacterium
TGTCATAGCCCTCCTTCCCCCCTCCTCCTCCGCTCACAATTTAACTACAGGTCGCGCACAACTTGTTGAGGACGCGCACCCCAAACCCACGCTCCCGCCCCGAAGTACGGATTCGAGATGACCGCCGGCCTCTGGCCTCTGACCTCTATTCCTCTTCTTCCCCCTCCTCCTGCGCTTTCCGCTTCACCATCACATCGTCTATAATCCCATATTCCTTCGCTTCCGCCGCCGGCATGATAAAATCCCGATCCGCGTCGGCCTCGATCCGCTCCATGGGCTGACCGGTGTGGAAAGATAGAATCTCATTGAGCCGCTTGCGCATGGCCACGATCTCCCGCGCGTGGATCTCGATATCCGACGCGGTTCCCTGCATGCCTCCCCAGGGCTGGTGGATAATGATCCGGGCGTTCGGCAAAGAAAACCGCTTGCCCTTGGCTCCCGCCGCCAACAGCACGGCTCCCATACTCGCGGCCTGCCCCATGCATATCGTGGAAACGTCGGGCTCTACGTATTGTATCGTATCGTAGATCGCCAGCCCCGCGGTAATACTCCCGCCCGGGGAGTTGATATACAGCGAAATATCCGCATCCGGATTGTCCGATGACAAAAATAACAACTGCGCGATGATCAAATTGGACACGGCATCGTCCACGGGCGAACCCAGCACGATAATGCGATCCTTGAGCAATCTCGAATAGATATCGTACGCCCGCTCGCCCCTTCCCTCCCGTTCCACCACAACCGGTACCAGACTCATAAGTTGCTCCTTTTACGAATGACAAAAGACATCATCCCACTCACCACTCACCCCTCCCCCCTCCCCCGGTCTCCACGCGATTCAGTCAACGCGATCTCCTCCGCCTCGGCCTCCGCGCTAAAATCATCGGCCACTGAGGCGGGAACCACGAGACCGGACTTTTCCCGATCCACAACCACTTCCTTGATATCGGCGCGATCCACGATAAAATCCATCGCTTTCTTCTCTAACAAATCGGCATGCATGCGCTCCCACCGTCCGTCCTCTTTCATGACATCGCGAAGTGCTTCAAAAGAATCTTTTGATCCCTCGGCGGCCTTGCGGATCGGATCCTCGATTTCCTCGTCGGGCACCGAGATATGCTCTGCGCGCGCGATCCCCTGAAGAATCAGATGGGTCTTGATGTGCCGAATCGCACTGCCTCGCTCCTGCTCCCGGATCGCTTCCTCGTTGAACTCGCCCGAGGCGCGCCTTTTTACCTCCTCGATGATGGACTTAAGATAATTCTCCACCATCGTCTGCGGGGCATCGAACGCATTTTTTGCGATCAGTTGATTGACGAGTTCCGAATGCATCTCCCCCTCCGAAGCTTCGTCCATCCGGGACTGAATGCCCGCGCCGACCTTTTCCCGCAATTCCAGGAGCGTATCGAATCCCACGTCTTTGGCAAAGTCGTCGTCCAACTCCGGGAGCGTTTTTTCGTGGATTTCTTTCACCTTCACGGAAAAGAAGACGGGCTCCTGCTCCGGAGCCGTCAACTCCACCCGGCGTTCCTCCCCCTCCCCGGCCCCCGCGATCTGCTGATCGAACGCCTCACCGAAATTATGCCCGGCCCCGATTTCGATCTGTTGATCCGCCATCCGTTCTCCGACGATGGGGATCCCTCCGGGGTCTGTCCGCTGGAGATCCACCAAAATCACATCCCCCTCACGAGCCGCCCGGTGGACCATCTCGATCTGAGCATGCCGCTCTCGCTGATGGGCCACCCACTGATCCACCTGCTCCTCACGCACTTTGTACAAAGATCGGGTGGCTCGAAGATCGTCATACCCGGTCAGCTCGATATTCGGCTTCAACTCCACCAGCGCGACAAAACGAAGGGGTTCGCCGGTCTGGTATTCCATGTCCTCGATCTCGGCTTGCGCCAAAGGAACGCATCCCTCTTGATCGAGGGCCTCCTGATACAGATTGGGAACCCACTCCGAAAGCAGTTCGCTTTGCAAAGCCTCCCGAAAACGCGCCTTGATCAGCCCTATGGGCGCCTTCCCCTTCCGGAACCCCGGAATCTGAAGCTCCCTGCGATATTTCCGGGCCACCGAGTTGATCTCCTCTTCGACGCGTTCCACGGAAGCTTCCACGTGAATTCTGCTGCGAACGCCGTCCAAACCATCCATCCTGACCTTTAGCATGGCCTCCTTCTCCTGGGGATCAGTTAGTAAGTATTGGTGGTCAATTTACAATTCAGAATTATCCTTTGATAAATCGGAATGGACTTCCACGCGGGTGGGGGAAATAATGAGGATGGTGCGAGAGGGGGGACTCGAACCCCCACGGTTGCCCACCAGATCCTAAATCTGGCGCGTCTGCCAAGTTCCGCCACCCTCGCATCGGATGCGTGACGTTCAAAAATAGCACATTAGAAGCCATTTGTCAACTTATTTCGTTTTGTAGCAAGCAGAACAGGCCATGACAGGAAGCAGTACACTTCACGTCGTGGGCTGCTCGAATCTATCGCTTCAGCGCCATGCTGAGCGCAGTAGTCAATTTCAGCACATCCTGATTGGTCGTACGAAGTCGCTTAGACACGGTCCGGGCGATGTTGGTCACGATACGATAGCCCATCAGCGGATCTTCCTCACACACCCGCTCGAAATCGGCCCGTTCGATCACGAACAGGCAGCATCGGGTAACCGCTCTCACCGTAGCCGAACGTCCGTCCTTCTCCAGCATCGCCATTTCTCCGAGAAAGGCATGATGCTCCCCGCTCAAACGCGCCATCGTCTTCTCCCGCTGACCAAAATCGTGGCGTCCCACTCGCAGCATCAACGTTTTGGAAATATCCACCGTCCCCTCTTCCAAAATGTACATAGCATCTCCCACGTCTCCCTCGCGAACCACCACACTCCCTGGATTGAACTGCTCCTTGCGCATGATAGAGCGCATCTTGTGAAGCTGCGCCTCCGACAAATCCGCAAAAATAGATACCTCCTTCAAAAACGCCAGATCGCCGACGGGAAACTTCTGTTTCGTCTCTTTTTTCTCCGGTTGATCCCGATTGCCTTTTTTTAACAAAATCGTTCACCTCCAATCCGATCCCGTAGTCCTATGGTGTGCGGATCACCGATCATCAAAATCTCTTTTCACCGTATCTATTTTTCACCGTATCAATTATAAAGGGACGCCGATACAAAGGGGTACCGAAAACGAGCACCCAAAAACGGAATCATCGAACAGTTCTTCCGTATTTGGGTGTTTGTCAGTGAGACATGGCATGCTCTGGAATTGAAACTAAAAAAACCAGGCCAGCCAAGCGAGTGGATAGTACAACATTTTGAGAAAAAAATCAAGGAAAAAGGCACCATGTCAAATTCCCGGATCTATGGGGAATATCGGAATTGGCCGTGCGTTTTGATGGGTCCGAACCGCCCGATAGCCCGACTCCTTTCTCCAGAAAAACCTCACCATCAAGCAGGACAGGGCGTTGCGACCTTTTCCTGAGGGGGAAGGTACACCCGACGGCACCAAATTTTGTCCGCAAAGCCTGAAGGGCCAGCCCCCTTTTTCTAAAATCATGTCGAAATTTAGCTTGACTTTATAGGGAATTTTTTGTACCATGAAATTTAATGAAACCCAATTAAATTGCCACAAAGAAACAAAGACACAAGAGAAAAAGCATATTGAGGGGTGTCTTCGTGGCTTTGTGGCTTTGTGGCTTTGTGGCTGGTTTATTTTTTTGCTGAAACCGGGAGGAAAACTATGGCGATTCAAAAATCGGAAAAAATCTGGTTCGACGGGAAATTCATAAATTGGGACGACGCTAAAATCCATGTCCTTTCCCACGTGGTGCACTATGGCTCCAGCGCTTTCGAGGGATTTCGGTGCTACGACACCCAAAAGGGACCGGCATGCTTTCGATTGGAAGACCACATAGAGCGGCTGTTCCAGTCCGCCAAGATCTATCGCATGGAGATCCCTTACACCAAAGAGGAACTGATGGAGGCGGCCCTGGAGACCATTCGGATCAATGGCCTCAGAAACTGCTACGTGCGTCCCGTCGTGTTCCGGGGATACGGGAGCATGGGAGTGGACCCGTCACAAAGCCCGTTGAACGTGGTGATCGCGGTCTGGGAATGGGGACAGTACCTCGGCCAGGAGGCCATCGAGCAGGGGATTGACGTGTGCATCTCCTCGTGGAACCGCCCGGCTCCGAATACCTTTCCCACCCTGGCAAAGATGGGC
>JAUWMS010000339.1 GCA_030613045.1 Candidatus Latescibacterota bacterium
GGCCCGCCCGATGACCTCCCGCCGGTTTCCCCCATCCTGCATTTGATCCAGCGACATCCCGGACACAAAGGAAAGATACGCCGGCACCAAAGGCAGCACACCCGGAGAAAAAAACGAACCCAGGCCCGCGAGCAATGCGGTGAACAACGAAACATGCTGCATTTGAGAAATCCTCCAAAAAAAGAGGTCAGAGATCAGAGGTCAGAGGTCAGCATTTCCATTATGCGCAGAGGGGACGCGCATAATTCTTTCAGAAAGAAACATGGATGTGGTTCCTGGGAGCCAAAAAATCCCATTTTGGAATTCCTTCCGTAGCAAGGGATTACAAAAGTGTTTCTTGGGAGAAGCCAGAGGAGTTACGAAAAAGCGAATGAAGCAATATGGAAATTACTTCACTTCAAAGATGGGGGCGCGTTATGGCGAAAAGAAAGAAAACGATACGATGTGCGGTGATCGGATACGGTCCGGCGTTCAACATGGGGAAGGCGCACTGCGAATGGATGAAGGAGACCGAAGGCCTGGAGATTGTTGCGGCGTGCGATTTGGACCCGGCGCGTATGAAGGCGGCAGCGGCGGATTTTCCGGGCATTGCCACGTACACCGACGTGGCGGAGATGGTGAAGGACGAAGGCATTGATCTGGTGACGGTGGTGACGCCGCACAATACCCATGCTCCCTTGGCGATCCAGTGTCTAAAAGCCGGAAAACACGTGATTCTGGAGAAGCCGATGTGCATCACGGTGGCGGAGGCCACGGCGATGATCGAGGCCGCGAAGCAGTCGGACGTAATGCTTTCGATTTTTCATAACCGCAGGCACGACGGGGATTTCGCGGCGATCAAGGAGGTGGTGGACAAGGGCCTGATCGGGAAGATCTTTCAGGTGGAGACCGGCAGTGGAGGATATGGCAAGCCCGGAGACTGGTGGCGTTCGGACAAGAAGATCTCCGGCGGGGCGTTCTACGATTGGGGCGCGCATTTCGTGGATTGGGTGCTGAATCTGGTGCCCGGGAAGATGGTCGGCGTTACCGGATTTTTCCACAAGCTGGTCTGGCTCGACGTGACGAACGAGGATCACGTGCACGCGGTGATCCGGTTTGAGAGTGGCGCGGTGGCGGATGTCCAACTCTCCCAGATCGCCCGGATCGGTCGTCCGCGCTGGCGGATTCTGGGCACGAAGGGAGCGATCCTCGATGCCGGCGGAGGGAGTTTCAAGGTGAGCACGGAGGTGGAGGGGATTGCAGCGGAGATGGAGGTCAAATACAAGGAAGGCGACTGGCCGAGCTATTACACGAACATCGCGGCGCATCTGCTTCGCGGCGAGGAATTGGAAGTGACGGCGGAAGAGGGCCGACGGGTGATCGCGGTGATCGAGACGGCGGAGAAATCGGCTGCGAGCGGGAAGACGGAGCCGGTGCCTTATGAGTGATGTGAAAGCGAGGGACGATTAGGAAGCCAGGAATCCAGGAAGTCGGAGAGAAGTTCGATCCCTTTTGCAGGGGGGCGGTTTTCTCCTGGTTTCCTGGATTCCTGATAAGGAGGGGGATGGGTATGGTACGAGACTTCGGGTTTTATATGCCCACGGAGGTTCTCTTTGGAAAGGGCGTCGTGGATCGGGTGGGGGAGGTCGTGGTGCGCTATGGGAAGCGGGCGCTCATCGTGACGGGGAAGCATTCGGCACGAGCGAGCGGGGCCTTGGCGCGCGTGGAGGCATCGCTGTCGGAGGCCGGAGTGGCATCTATTCTGTTTGATCGGGTGACGCCCAATCCGAGCATCGAGCAGGTTTTGGAGGGCGCCGGCTACGCGCGGGAGGCGGAGGCGGATCTGATCGTGGCGATTGGCGGCGGGAGTCCGATGGATGCGGGGAAGGCGATGGCGATTTTTGCGACGAACGAGGGATCGGCACGCGATTATTTTGGGGTGAAGACATACGCACGGCCGCCGCTTCCAATTTTCGCGATCCCGACGACGGCCGGTACGGGAAGCGAGGTCACGGAGTACGCGATTCTCACCGATCTTCAGGGGAAGGACAAGAAGTCATTGGCCAGTCCGTCAATTTTCCCGAAGGTCGCGTTGGCCGATCCGGAACTGACGTGTTCGATGTCCCCGGAGATCACGGTGGATACGGGGATTGATGCGCTCACGCACGCGGCGGAGAGCTATCTGGCGAACCGCTCCACCGCGCTTTCCGATGCGTTGGCGCTGGAAAGTATGCGGATCATTCGGGGAAGCCTTAAGCGGGCGTGGGAGGATGGAGGGGATGTGGACGCGCGCGGCGATATGCTTTATGGCTCGATGCTGGCGGGGATGGCCATTGCGCAGACGGGCACGACGATGTTGCACGCGATGGGGTATCCCCTGACCGTTTTTCACGGGATTTCGCATGGCCGGGCCAATGGGATCCTGCTGCCGTATGTGCTGGCGTTCGACCGGAAAGCGGCGCCGGAGAAGGTGGATCGCATTTTGGAGATATTCGGCGGCACGCTCCATGACCTTCGGGAGTTTGAGGAGGAGATGGGACTCTCTACCGATCTGAGCGAGGCCTTGCCAGATCCGGATACCCTGGATGAGATGACGGATCACGTGATGCGCGCGAAGAATCTGGCCAACAATCCGCGTCCGGTGGTCCGGGCCGACGTGGAGGCCATCTGGCAGCGGGCGTTGTGCCGGTCTTTGGGATAATGATACGCTGTAGATGGATAACGGCCGTCCCGGGCTCGGCTTGGGGCGGTTTTTTTCGATGTGGAAAGAGCCATAGAACGCGGGAGGGTTCTGTCGAAAACGAAGCCAGGCCGGATCTCCTGTTCAAAACCTCCTCGTTCTGCAAAAGACTGCTTGACTCTTAAAGAGGATTGAATTATATTTCAACCCAAGAGATCCTCTCAACCCCGAACGTGCGCCTGGTTCCCGGCGTCCGCTTTCCGAGGAGGCGCTTGCCCGGGTGGGAAAGACTCCCTCTTTCCTCTGCGTCCGCGGAACCGGCAACCAATCACCAGAGCCACTTGCAAAACAAAACAATTATCAGATAAGATTGCTTCGCCATTTCGCATCTCAAATGCCATAATAAAGTCCTAAGTTCCCAGACAAAATCATTTTCATATTCCCACCACGAAATACACGAAAAAGACCAACGCACGGCAAATCCTTGACTTGGGAGGGGCTTTGCGTCCTTTGCGTCTTTGCGGTGAAATGGGAAGTTGATTTTGTCCATCTACTTATTGCCGCTTTAAGCCGGGTGGCGTCCTCGCTTTTGCAAGTGGCTGACCAATCACCAAACGGTTTCCGAAGTTCCGACAGGCCTATGCGTAGAACACTTTTGATCCTCCTGAGCATCCCCTTCCTCCTTGCCCCTTTTTCCCCTCCAGCGGCGGGAAGCATCCGATACAGACTGTCCTTCACTCAGAACGACAACGTGTTTACGTGGAGCCATACCCTGAGCCAGATGAGCTGGGCGGTGGGCGCGTTGAAAGTCAATGGGAACAGCTCGATGAATTCCACGCTCAATAAAGGCACCCATCAGCCCGACCGATGGCGGGACGTCAACAATACCCGGCTTTCGGTTTCCTATTCCTTCTCCGAGCGCATCCGCCTCGGCATCAATACCAGCACGAGCAAGACATCGGTTACGGTATCGCGGACGAAGCAGGAGGTCGCGACCCAAAATTTCAGTTCGACCGTATCCTGGCGTCCTTTCAGCTCCCTGTCCTTTTCCCAATCTATGGGGCAGAGCTTCGATCAGCGAAGGGGGCAGAGCGCTTCCGGATTGAGCTACAGCACCAGCGTCAGCGTGACTCCCAAACTGATGGATCGGCTGAGCACGTCCCTCAGTTTTTCCCAATCGGGCAATCGCTCCAAGAGGAAGGATTTCCCGATCAGTATGAACGGATCGATCGGATACCGTCTGAGCGGGGAGAGGAATCTCAAGTTGAGTTTTTCGGAGCGCCGGCACCAGCAAAAATACTATGCGAGTGCGGCCCAAAGCGACGGCGATGTGCCGCTCCTGGATCGCTTCGACGGCAGCAGAAGTTCGACGCTCAATTTCGATTTGGGGCAACTGTTCGGGATCAAAGCGAGTGGCTCGACAAATTACTCCTCCAGCGAAGTGGATGACGAAGCCAACGACGATCCGAAAAGCAGTAAATATCTGATGGAGCGAAGGAGACAGGGCTTCGGATGGAGTGGGAAGCTTTCGGGGAAGTTGTTCGACCGCCTGCCCGTTTCAGGGGGGGCACGATACAGTCAGGACGAGGTGGACTATGACAAAGATCGTCT
>JAUWMS010000214.1 GCA_030613045.1 Candidatus Latescibacterota bacterium
GTCAAAATTTGGGGTTAGGGTTTATCTGATCCCCAATCCCTGGCCCCTAATCCCTGCTTTTTTTTCTGTTTTCGAATGAACTCAAAAAGTCCAAAAGTCACTTTGGGTTCGACCGCTTCCCGAAACGTGCGCGGCAGGTCCCACGATTGCGCCAATCCAGCGGGGCGGGGATTGGCTTCGAGCGCCAGGAAGGTAAATCGCCCGGCTTCGTCCACCTCGATGAGGAGGTCTATGCCGAGGAGTTTGATGTATTCCGATTCAGTCAAGCCTTCGTTCAAAGCCTGAGCCGCCTGAACAGCCGTTTGCCAAATGCGCGCCAAATCGTCTTCGTTCGGAGTCGCTCGCACCCATCCGTTGTCGGTCGCGCGATAGAGATGAGCCAGCGCGGTGGAAAGCGGGACCAACGCGCCTCCCCGTCCACGGGAGGCCACGAAGTGATCCTCATCCGGGGCCACCTGCGCATACCCCGATTCCGCCACAAAATGCCGTCCGTTCCAGGCCACGTTGATGCGAAGCGCGATGCGGCGGTACCCCTTCTCCTTTTCCGTCTCCGGTAAAAAACAGACGTTGCCGCGTTCCTCGCGGATCAGCGCCTCCGAATCCGATCCGATCCGATCCCGGATGTACCGGGCGATCTGCCGATAGGCTGTGGCCTCGAAACGCGCCACGCAGTCACCTTCGGTGCCGGTATTGGGCTGAACCACCACCGCGCGCCCTAGATCCGATAATGTGCACAGTGCGTCCCTGAGCGTCCGCTCCGGGTTCGATCCCGAAATCCGAACCGCTCGAACGGAGGGCACGCGCCCCTCCCAAAACCGATGCGTGCAGGCCTTATCGTCCGCCCTTCGCGACGCCTCGTACGGATTGATTTGCGGAAGACCGATGAGATCGTAGGCTGCGGAGAGTTTTTTGTGAAAGTCACGCTCGCCGGATCGGGGAAGGTGCAACGTGGCTACAACGTCCAGCGCCACGGGATGCTCGAAGGATCGCTCCAGAACGGATCCCGTGGCGTCGAGCATCAACGCCCGCTTTGCTTTTCGTCCATCGTCCGAAACCCAGTCCGCGTGGACGCCCAATATATGGACTACAGGTAGAGGTAGAGCTAGAGCCTCCCCCACCCCTTCTTGCGGGGATCGGGAAAAGGGTCTGCCTTTACCTTTACCTGCCTCTACCGGCCGGGATCGAATTTCGTCGGTCTGGAGCGCCTGCACCGTATCCTGGAAATAAATGGCCTCCGCGCCAAAGATCAATCCGAAATTCACCCCGTCCTTCAGGAGCAGATCGGCTTCCGCGCGCCCCAGCGGCTTCGGAGCGATCCGGAGCGAAGGCGCATCCGAACCTCCGATCAAGCGTTCGCGAATTACCTCGCCAAGCCGCGCAAGATAGGTGGGATCGGAAAGCATCTCATCCAGATCCACGCCGGGCTGAAGAGACAGCCGTTCTTTGAGTGCGATCCGCGTCTCATTCTGCAAAAGATGCGCGATCCGATGCGCTGCCCTCTTTTTTCCTGCTTTCTTCTGAAACTCGGCCCGAAGCGCGTCGCCGAACGCAGCCTCCACGTAATATCCCAGCACCACACTGACGTCCTCTTCGGCGATCAATCTTTCCCGCGACACGGAGATGGGAAGCGTTTGCGGGTCAATAGCTCTGACCAAGGAACAAATCCCTTCGGACTTAGAGGTTATCCGAAAAAGTTTCCAGTACGATAAGCCGCACAGCAGGGGGGAGCATAAATCTTTCAAAAATCACTAAAAGCTTTGGAATTGGACATCCCATTGAACCCCGGGAGACAAAGGGTGGCCTCTCTCCGTTTTACGCTTCACGTTTCACGTTTTACGCTTCGCGTTTTACGTTTCAAGTCTCTCATCTTATCCATCCCAGAACCCGACTCCCCCGGACCGCCCACTGTCCGCGCCGACTTCGCTTGCGGCTATACGTTCTTGCGACTTGGGAGATAGGCGGACCGAGAAGCTCGATGGCTCGTGGGCCGAAGAGTTCCGCGCCTCTCCGAAGGTGTTCTGCTTCCTCCGGATCCACGCCCATACACCGGCATCCCACGAGATCCACGGAGAGCGCGTCTTCCCCGGCCAGGACGATTCCGGAGGGCACGGGGAAGGAATCCACCTCATCCCGCTCGTTGCCGACGATCCCGTCCACTACGGAAAAATCCGGATAGATCACCTGAGCGATGTCCAAAATCCCCTTGTTGATGTGAGGATGCACCCGGAGTTTTTCACTGCGCGGCACGCAGCCGAACATATTCTTCAGAGTAAGCGTGATTTGCGCTAAGGAGTGGATTTTCAATTTGGCCGCGCTGATGAGGGTGTCCACATCGAAAACGGTGCGGGCAAACGGCAATTCCTTGAAATGCAGCGGAGCGGGAACCGGCTTTCGCACCACCTGCACTTCGTCGAAGTTCACCAGTTCCGCGCCGAAACGACGGGCCAGGTCCACGTATCCGGTTCGCTCGAATGCGTCCCCCGTATTGGCCCCGCCGCTGCCTTCGCCGATGAGGATGCGGCATCCGTTTAGACGCTCCAAAATCGCCCGGCACACGCCCACGTCTGTGGTGATCCCATTTTCAGCCGAAGACGCGGTGGTCAAATTGGGCTTGAGCAGGACGCTCTTCCCGGTCACCCCAAAATCCAATCGGTCCAGAAGCCGGGCCGTGGTTTCGTACGCCTCCTCGCCTCGTTCGATGCCGACACACGTCTTTAACGGTTGCTTCGCCCTCATCAGATCCGCCACGCCGCTATCCTCGCATCGTCCGCCGGGGACACCTCAATCGTGCGCTCCTTGTCTTCATGCGAATAGCGCACCTCCGCGGACGCTGCCGTCTTCGCATCGCTGTAGCGGGCCACCAATTCGGCGACCTCCCGAATCGCCTCCGAAGACAAGGTTCCCTCCGCAAGCGCAATCGGTCCGGGAACCCCCACCACCTCGAACGTCCATCGCCCTTCCGCATACCGCTCCAAAAAATCGTTCTCGGCCTCCCAGCGTCCCACGATCACCTTCACGGAATCGGAGAGCCGAAAATGCCGGCCCACTTTCGAGAGGATCAGATCCTTCTTCGAGAGGGTATTCGTATGCGAAAGCACATCTTTTATCCGTCGGGCGAGCGTTTTGTCCGTAAGGAAGCATCCCCCGGCCGGCTGAGGATAGTCCGTGATCCCCCACTTTTTGGCCAGCTCGATCTGAGGCTTTCGGGATCGGCCGGACAGATCCAAAAGGCGCGCTCGATCCACCCACCCTTCCCGCTCCGGCACGGTGGGCGGCAGCAGTTGCGCGGAAAGCGGACGCAGCAGGAGGCCATCCAGCCCGCTCTCCCGCTCCACTTTGCGCAAGGTATCCCGGCGCTGGGTCATCGGGCGCTGGCCCAGCACTTCTCCGGTGAAGACAAATTGCGCTCCGACCGCCTCCATGCGTGCCTTGGCCTTCTTCAGCATCGTAATCCTGCAATCCAGACACGGATTGACTCCGGAACCATAGCCGAACCGGGGACGGCGGACCATCTCCAAAAATTCCTCCGACACGTCCACCGTGGTCAGGCCGATCCACAATTTCGCGGCCCTATCGGACACGGCTGCACACGGGTGCACACGGTTTTTTTCATGCACTTTATCCGGGCTCGTCGGTATGCTTCCTGATTCCTTCTTCCCGGCCTCGTCCGCTCGCTCCGACTCACTCTTACGCCGAGGCCCCTCGAACGTTGTATAAACGTGGAGCGCCTCCCCCTCGATACCCTGGTCGCGGATTAGCCGGCCCGCCAAAATACTATCCAATCCGCCGGAAAACAGTCCGATGGCCTTTATCACAATAACCTCACCTCAGGGGTCAGGGATCAGGGGGCAGGGGTCAGACACCGAACCTCACCCCCTTAGGGCGGGGGAGCTGAAGGCCGATAGCTGAAAGCCGACCGCTCATTGCTATTCACAACGCCAACATCCGCTCTATCGGTCGCCTCGCCCGCTCCGCAAGCTCCTCCGGGATCCGGACCTCATAGATCCGATCCTCCAACGACCAGAGGATCTTCTCCAACGTGTTCAATTTCATATTCACACAATCGGCCAAGGGGGACGCGGGATAAAAGGTCTTGCCCGGATTATCCTTTCTCAGCCGATGAAGCATCCCGATTTCCGTGCCCACGATCATCTCCCGCGCCGCACTCTCCGCCGCATATCGGCCCATACCTCCGGTGCTGAACACCTCGTCGGCCAGCGCAATCACGTCCGCTGTGCACTCCGGATGCACCATCACCACCGCATCGGGATGCGCCGCCTTCGCCTTGTGAATATCCTCCGATAGAATGCGATGATGCGTGGGACAATAGCCCTCCCACAGCACCAGTTCCCGCCCGCTCTGTTTGGCCGTCCAATCTCCGAGACTCTTATCCGGGATAAAAAGAATCGGTCGGCCTTCGGGGATGGATTGCACTACCTTCACCGAATTGGCCGAAGTGCAGCACAGATCGCTTTCCGCCTTGATCTCCACGGTGGAATTTACGTAGCAGACCACCGCCGCATTGGGATGCCGCTGTTTCCACTCCCGAAGCTGGCGCACGGTGATCATATCCGCCAACAGACAACCCGCATTGCGATGCGGCTCCAGAACCAGCTTGTCCGGACAGATCAGCGCGGCCGTCTCCGCCATAAAGTGCACGCCGCAAAAGACGATCACCTCCGCGTCCGTCTCGGAGGCCTGAACGGACAATCCCAGTGAATCGCCTGTGTAATCCGCCACGTCCTGCACTTCCGGGAGCTGATAGTTATGTGCCAATATGATCGCGTTTTGCTCCCGTTTCAAACGCTCGATTTTTTCAATCATCGCGACTCCTTCATTGGACACGGATCAACCGGATACACACGAATTTCTTTGTTTTCTTACATCCGTGTTCATCCCTATTGATCTGCGTCCAATTTGTGATTGATTCAATAGTTGCCATTTTCAAGAAGAACTATTGAACTCAGCTCAAAGCAGGGACTATACCTGCATTATTCACAGATTTCAAAAAAAACGTAGTATCTCACAGCGCGGTACAGCCGCAAAAAAACCAAAAGCAATGGGACACGGAACCCACGGATTTCCACGGATCAAACAAAGTAACTTCAAATCTGGCAATCCTTACCATCCTCGCTCAACAAAAAGCTTGTCAAAAAAACAGTTTTCGTAACCCAATGATCTTGATCGTATAGAAATTTCCATTTTTTTGTTTTTTCGCAAACTGGTTGACGGAAGTCCTCACCTCTGGAATCCAGCCTTCAGACTGCTTGGCTCCTGTTAATTCAGTTTCCGGGCAAAATCCTTTCCTATCAGGAGGCCAGGAAGTTAGAAAAAAGACAATCCCCTACGCAATGCACCTTGGCCCTCTCCTGGGTTCCTGGTTTCCTGATAGAAAAGACCCTCTGCTTATCAAAACCGCCCTAAGGGTGCTATGTTCACTTTGAGGCTCTTGAAAAAGGGTGATCCGATGAGATTGCTTTGTCTCTTCGCTCCTCGCAATGACAATACCAAAGCTATTTCGTCGTTGCGAGCGATAGCGAAGCGAAGAAATCTCGTTTTTCAGACTTATGCAGGAGGCGCTCAGTATAACACATTTCAACTCAGAACGCAACTGCT
>JAUWMS010000503.1 GCA_030613045.1 Candidatus Latescibacterota bacterium
CGCTCTTCAACGTGCTCTCCGCGCTGCAGCAATGGCTCATGAAACGCCATACCCTGACATAAAAGCTGTGTCTCGGCTCAGGATTTTTCGTATCGGGGAGAGCGTAAGGTTCTCCCCCCGTTTTTTGGAATTTTTTGGAAGATGGACACCAACGACCCCATAGCCGCTATTTCGACCCCCGTCGGTACAGGAGGGATCGGCATCGTTCGTCTGAGCGGCCCTCGTGCGGTGGAGATCGCGGATGCCTTGTTTGTCGGATCGGTCCGACCGGTGCAGGCTTTGTCCCGGCAACTCCTTTACGGGAAAGTGATTGAAGACGGGGAAGAGATAGATGAAGTGCTTCTTTCCGTCATGCGGGCGCCGCATTCCTATACCACCGAGGACGTCGTGGAGATCAACGGGCACGGGGGCATGGTTGCGGTGCGGCGGGTCTTGGATGCCGTGTGTCGAAAAGGGGCGCGGCTCGCGGAACCCGGAGAATTTACCAGGCGCGCCTTCCTCGGCGGGCGGATTGATCTCGCACAGGCGGAAGCCGTGACCGATGTGATCCGGGCCCAGACGGAGCGCAGTTTGCGTTCGGCCTATCGGAGTATGCGGGGCGAACTGTCCGAGCAGATCACGGCGCTCAGAAGTCGTCTGCTGGAGGAGGTGGCTCGGATCGAGTTGACCTTGGATTTCTCCGATGAGGAGGTGCCGTTTGTAGATCCGGAGGAGTTGAAGGATCGCATTGCGGCGATTCGGGAGGAGATCGAGCGGTTGAGCGCCACGTTCCAACGGGGGAAGATCGAGCGCGAGGGGATCCGGGCGGCCATCGTGGGCAAGCCGAACGTGGGCAAGTCCAGCCTTATGAATGCCTTACTTGCGGAGGAACGCGTCATCGTCACACCGGTCGCGGGAACCACGCGGGATTCGGTGGAGGAACGCGTGGACATCGAGGGCCTTGCGGTGTCTTTGATAGATACGGCCGGGATCAGAGAGACCGCGGACATCATAGAATCTGCGGGGAAACAACGCACTGAGACCGAGATCGAAGACGCGGATCTGATTCTGTTGGTTTTAGACGGATCTATGAAAGTAGATGAGGAAGATCGTTCGGTGGGACGAGCGACGGAGAGAATCAAGCGCATCGTGGTGATTAACAAATGCGATCTTCCCCGCGTGGCGGATCGGGCCGTTGCGGAGGCGATCTTTCCGGGTGCGGGTGCGGTGGAAATATCCGCGAAGGAGCGATGGGGATTGGCGCAGTTGGAAGCGTTGATCGCGGATGCGGCGCTGGACGGAACCGGCGGAAGCAGTGAAGGCATTGTCGTGCAGCGTCTTCGCCACAAAATTTGTCTGGATCGGGCCTCCGCCGCGCTTCGAATCGCGCGGAAATCCATCACCGAGGGCCTATCTTACGAATACGTGGCCTTGGATCTTCGGGAGAGTCTGGATGCGTTGGGCGAGATCGTGGGCGAGACCACCACGGAGGAAATCCTGAATCACATCTTTTCTGAGTTCTGTATCGGAAAATAGAGAGGCCTCACTTACCACGGATGATCAGGGTAAAACACAGAAAGGCTCCGTGAAATTCCGTGTTGTTCCGTGGTAGGAATGCGGTACAAAATAAGGTGAATCGTAGAATGGACGCACGGACGTACGACGTGATCGTTGTGGGCGGCGGCCATGCCGGATGCGAAGCGGCGTTGGCAGCGGCGCGGATGGGGATGGAGGCCTTGCTGATCACGATGAAAATCGAGGAGATCGGTCAGATGTCCTGCAATCCGGCCATCGGCGGACTGGCCAAAGGGCATCTGGTCCGGGAGATTGACGCCCTCGGAGGAGAGATGGGGCACGTGAGCGACCGCACCGGTATTCAGTTTCGGATGCTCAATCGTTCCAAAGGTCCTGCGGTCTGGGGACCCAGGGCGCAGGCGGATCGGGCCAACTATCGCGCCGAGATGCGCCGTGTGGTGGAGCATCAGAAGGGGCTGAGATTGAAGCAGGGGCACGTCACGGAGGTCGTCGTGGAGGATAGAAGGATACAGGGCGTAGTTACGGAGACCGGCTTGCATCTTTCGGCCAAGGCGGTGATCCTGTCCGCCGGCACTTTTCTCAATGGGTTGCTCCACGTGGGCCTGGTAAGTTTCGCCGGAGGACGGGCCGCCGAACTCCCCGCCATCGGACTTTCCGAGTCCCTGTCTCGTTGCGGACTTCGTCTGGGACGACTCAAGACCGGCACGCCTCCCCGCGTGGATGGGCGCACCGTGGATTTCGGACGGATGGAGCGGCAGGATGGCGATCCCGATCCGACGCCCTTCTCCTTCGATACAAGGCAACTGGATGTGGAGCAAGTCCCGTGTTACCTGACCTATTCAAACGAGGAGACGCATCGGATCATCAGGGGAGGATTGGATCGCTCGCCGTTGTATGCAGGAAAAATTGTGAGCATCGGTCCGAGATATTGCCCCTCCATCGAGGACAAGATCGTGCGCTTCCCGAACAGGGAGCGGCATCAGATTTTCGTGGAGCCGGAGGGCCTGAATACGCCGGAACAGTACATCAATGGTTTTGCCACCAGCCTCCCGGAGGACGTGCAGTTGCGGGCGCTTCGCACCATCCCCGGTCTGGAAGAAGCGGAGATCACCCGGCCTGGGTACGCGGTCGAGTACGATTTTGTGCCTCCGACCCAGCTTCTTCCGTGGTTGGAGACCAAAGCCGTTCGGGGACTTTTTTTGGCCGGACAGATTAACGGGACGTCGGGCTACGAGGAAG